>JALRFB010000040.1 GCA_023256555.1 Sediminibacterium sp.
ATCAATAAGAAGCTTGACAGCCACATGCCTGCAAAGGGATTCCAGGTACCAGATTTAGCTAATTTTTCACCAAAATTATTCAGTAAGAAAAACACTACAAAAAAAGCCACTGCCAGTACCATAGGTGTACCTAATCCTCCTTTTCTAATGATTGAACCCAATGGGGCACCTATTAAAAAAAGTACAATACATGCAAAGGATAGGGTGAATTTTCTATGCCATTCTATAGAATGTAATGCTGTGGACTGCATTTTTTCTCTGTATATAATAGAGAGTGATTCCAAGCTACTGATGATGGAGGTGAATTGATAGCCTACATTTTCAATATTGCTTGATTTTTCTGAAGCAGGAACTATATCTGCAAATGATTTTATTGGCTTTGCTTGAATACGGTCAAATAATTTTGCGCTATCCTTATAAGCCATAAATCTTAAGTAAGCACCCAATTCTGCTTTTGATTTTCTTAAATAATAAACGTCATTATTTTGTACAGAATCTAATGCATGTTGTAATTGGCGTATGCTTAACATTTTAGGATCATAAATCTGATCATTGTTTTTGCCCAATTGAAAAGATTTTAAATCAAATACTTTTTTATACTCTTTAAAATACAATCTTGTAAATTCCGTAGGTGTATTTCCTCTTTGTCCTCTTTCTTGATATCGCCATCCATTGAACATGGTGAATTCCAAAAATTTTTTATCTGGTGAAATGCGCATGATACCAGATTTAGCCATTGTCATATTGTCTTGTAATCCGTAACGTTTTTCGAAAATGACAATATCATGCATGACACTATCGTTTGACTCTTTCCTTCCTAATTTAATCACATAACCGTCAATCTTATCGTAAAATACACCTTCTTTCAAATCCATTGCTGGCTTGGCTATGATGATATCATATTTTAATTTGGTCAATTTCATTTGCGCAATGGGGATAATATTATTCGCAAACAAAAACGCGATGCTAGAAAGAAAAATAGTAAAAATAAAAACAGGTCGCATAAAGCGAATCAAAGGAATGCCTGCAGCTTTAATAGCAACTAATTCGAAGCTTTCTCCTAAATTACCAAATGTCATGATAGAAGAAAACAATAATGAAAGTGGTAATGAAAGTGTAATGGTATTAATGGCAACCAGTCCTACCAATTGCATGATAATTAAAAAGTCCAAACCCTTTCCTACTAAGTCGTCAATATATAACCAAAAGAATTGCATGGTCAGCACAAAAGTGGTAATGGTTAGTGCTGCCAAAAAAGGTCCTATAAAGGCCTTCAGAATAAGTATGTCTAATTTTTTGAACAATTTTGTAGTACTAGCTACCTATACGATGAAATAGATCTTTTACTTGGTATTCCCAAAGTTGACTTTGGTCTTTGATTTCATTTTTTTCTGCAAAATCTTTAATCACTAAAATAGTTTGATTTGAAATTTCTGTTTTTTCAATGCTGAATTCAAAGTACTCATTCTTCTCACTATGCAACCATCTAAATCTGATGAATTTATCTTCTTCTTGATCTAGAATTTCTGCCTTATCTGGTACACCGCCATTCCAAGAAAAACTATAAACATTTTCCCATTCGTCTACTTTATCTGCAAACCATTCTTGTAACCCTGATGCAGTTGATAGAAATTCAAAAAGTATAGATGGAGAACATCTCACCGGAAATTCAAGTGTAAATAATTGTTTTTTGCTCATAAAATCTTCGCCGCTTTATAATTGATTCGTTAGGTGCAATAATATTAAATAAATGATTGGTTACAAGTTATTTTTTATCATAAATAGTTAATAAATAGCCAATTAGCAATTTTTCGAATTCAAAATATTATCTAATATATTGATAATCAGTAAAATAGACCTATTTTGCTTTGCTAAGATTTACGTATATTTGCCTCCCTTAATCCATTGGTATGTTTAATAACTTAAGTGAAAAATTAGAATCAGCCTTTAAGCACCTTAAAGGTCAAGCTAGAATTAATGAATTGAACGTTGCGAATACCCTTAAAGATATTCGTAAGGCCTTATTAGATGCCGATGTTAATTTTAAAATAGCTAAAGAATTCACAGATGCGATCAAAGTAAAGGCCATGGGTGAAAAAGTGATCAATGCGATCAGCCCTGGTCAATTAATGGTGAAGATTGTACAAGACGAATTAACTGCTTTAATGGGTTCTGAAGCTGCTTTATTAGATACTTCAAAAAATCCCACTATCATTTTAGTAGCAGGATTACAAGGTTCTGGTAAGACTACTTTTTCTGGTAAATTGGCTACTTATTTAAAGGCGCAAAAAAAATCTCCATTATTAGTTGCAGCAGATATTTATCGTCCTGCAGCGATGGATCAATTAACCGTTTTAGCAGAACAAATTGGGGTGGATATTTTTGTTGAAAGAGAAAATAAAGATGCAGTGTCCATTGCGCAGAATGCTATTGCATATGCAAAACAAAATAATAAAAATATAATCATCATAGATACTGCAGGTCGTTTAGCGGTAGATGAAATGATGATGAATGAAGTGGCTAATATTAAAAACGCCATTCAACCACAAGAGATTTTATTTGTAGTGGATTCCATGACTGGTCAAGACGCAGTCAATACAGCAAAGGCTTTCAACGATCGTTTAGATTTTACTGGAGTTGTTTTAACTAAGTTGGATGGGGATACTAGAGGTGGAGCTGCTTTGTCTATTAAATACACTGTGAATAAGCCAATTAAGTTTATGAGCAGTGGAGAGAAGATGGACACTTTGGATATTTTTTATCCAGAGAGAATGGCTCAGCGTATTTTAGGAATGGGGGATATTACTTCTTTGGTAGAGAAAGCACAAGCTCAATTTGACGAAGCTGAAGCAAAAAAATTAGAAAAGAAAATTAGAAAAAATCAATTTGATTTTGAAGATTTCTTGACGCAGATTCAGCAAATTAAAAAAATGGGTAACCTAAAAGATTTGATGGGAATGATTCCAGGGATGGGTAAGAGTTTAAAAGATGTTGATATTAAAGATGACGCATTTAAAGGAGTAGAAGCCATTATTCAATCCATGACTTTAGTGGAAAGAAGAAATCCAGATCTATTATCGCCAAGTAGAAAAGCAAGAATTGCCAAGGGAGCAGGTAAGAATATAAATGAGATCAATGCCTTTATCAAGCAATTTGATCAAATGAAACAGATGATGAAAATGATGAATGGGCAAATGCCTGGTGGCTTAATGGGAGGCAAAATGCCAGGAATGAGAAGGTAATTAATTGTAACTAATTGATTTTCAGTATAAAATTTACCAAATCAATTGTTCTATTCTTGTAATATTGGGTAGATTCCCCTACCTTTGCACCGATTAACCCTATTTGTTAACGCCTATAAATTTCTATTTAAAATGGCAGTAAAAATGAGACTACAGCGTCATGGTAGTAAGAAAAGACCATTCTACTTTATTGTAGTGGCTGACGGACGCGCACCAAGAGATGGTAAATTCATCCAAAAAATCGGTACTTACAATCCTTTAACTGTTCCTGCAACTATCCAATTGGATCGTCAAGTAGCATTAGAATGGTTGAATAAAGGAGCTCAACCAACCGATACTGTACACAGAATTTTATCATTCAAAGGAGTATTGTATTTAAAACACTTATTACGTGGTGTTAAGTTAGGTTTGTTTGATGAAGCAACTGCAATGGCAAAGTTCCAAACTTGGTATGCAGAGCATGAAGCAAATATTGCTAGCAAAACAGAAGCACATAAGAAAGCACAAGCTGCTAAGAAAGTGTATGTTCCTGTTGTTAAGAAAGTAGCTGAACCAGTTGCGGAAGCACCTGCTGAAGTGGTAGCTGAAGAAGAAGTTGCGACAGCAACTGATGCAGGCGAACCAGTATCTGCGGCACCTGCTGAAGAAACACCAGCTGCTGAATAATCTTACACAGATTAAAATAGCTTTAAAAGCCCTGGCTTCTTTTTGAAGCTGGGGTTTTTTATGGAATAGAATTAATTTAGCGTATGAAAGATTTGATACATATTGGTAAAATTGTTGCACCACATGGCATCACGGGGCAAGTGATTATTGAACATGCTTTAGGCAAGACTATTTCTTTTAAAGGAGTAGATGCATTATTTGTAGAGCAAACCAAAGACAGTTTTATTCCTTATTTTATTCAATCTGCCTCTGCTAAAACAGATACATTGACTCATGTACATTTTGAAGGCATGCAAAATAGAGAAGCTACTTCGATAGTTGTTTCAAAAAAAGTTTGGGTACCACAAGAGACATTTCAAAAATTAGTAGAGAAAAATGCACCACTTGCATTACTTGGATATATGGTGCAAGAGGGTAATAAAAATTTAGGTACAATTAAAGAAGTGATCGAACAACCACATCAATTGTTAGTCACTATTGATTATAATGGCCAAGAAGCTTATATCCCATTACATGAAGAAAGCTTAAAAGGAGTGAACCATGCAAAAAAGACAGTGTTGGTTGAACTTCCAGAAGGACTTTTAGATTTGTATTCCGAGTAATTATTAAAGATTAACAATCGTTCATAAAGAATTTAAAAAATATTTTTATAAAAGTCTACTAAATTAGTAGGAAATACATATCTTTGTTTTCTGCTATCAATTAATAGCATGTTTTTATTCAATCATCATTCATTAAATAATATTGTATGAGTTTAAGACTAGGAGATATTGCACCAGATTTTAAAGCAAAAACAAGTATTGGCGAAATTAGCTTTCATGAATATTTAGGAGATAGTTGGGGAATCTTGTTTTCACACCCTGCTGATTTTACACCAGTTTGTACTACCGAATTAGGTAGAACTGCTGCCTTGCAAGAAGAATTCGCCAAAAGAAATGTGAAAGTTTTGGCCTTAAGTGTAGACGGAGTAGAAAGTCATCAAAATTGGATCAAAGACATCAATGAGACGCAACAAGTAACAGTAGGCTTCCCTATTATTGCGGATGAAGATAAATCCATTGCCAATGCATATGATATGATACATCCTAATGCTTCAGAAACTTTTACGGTAAGATCTCTATTTATTATTGGTCCAGATAAAAAAATTAAATTAACCATCACTTATCCAGCTTCAACTGGAAGAAATTTCGTGGAAGTATTAAGAGTCATTGATTCTTTACAGCTAACAGCTAATTATAGTGTTGCAACTCCAGCCAATTGGAAAGAAGGGGAAGATGTAATTATTGTACCTGCGGTGAAAACTGAAGATGCATTGGTGAAGTTTCCTAAAGGAGTAAATATTGTTAAACCATATTTAAGATATACGCCCCAACCTAATAAATAATTCATATAATATATTGGCGGTGGACGATTCTGCCTAACAGTGTGTCACTGTAGATTCGAGTCATCGCCAGACTAATTCAAATCCCTTCCATTAAATGGAGGGGATTTTTGTATATTTATTTTATTAAAACATTGCTTTATGAGAAAATTCTTTCTTTTGGTATTTCTTGCGTGCATTCAACTTTCAATAGCTGCACAAAAGACTTTTATTCAGTGTGGTAAATTAGTAGATGCTAAAACTGCCAAATTGCTTAGCTCAAAAACAATTGTGATTGAAGGCAATAAAATTGTGGAGGTATTAGATGGTTATGTTAATGCAGGTGCTAATGATAAAACTATTGATTTAAAAAATAGTACGGTCATGCCAGGTTTAATGGATATGCACGTGCATTTAGAACAAGAAACCAGTCCTACAAGATATATGGAGGGGTTCACAATGAACGATGCAGATGTAGCATATAGCGCTATTCGTTTTGCAGAAAGAAACCTTATGGCAGGTTTTACGAGTGTGAGAGATCTAGGTGGGTCAGGAGTGAATATTGCATTGAGAAAAGCGATTCAAAAAGGCTATGTGGTTGGTCCAAGAATTTATACCGCAGGAAAATCTATTGCTACCACTGGTGGTCACGCAGATCCAACTAATAATTATAGAAAAGATTTAATGGGTGATCCTGGTCCAAAAGAAGGAGTGATTAATGGTCCTGAAGATGCATATAAAGCAGTTAGACAAAGATATAAGGATGGAAGTGATGTGATTAAAATTACTGCAAGTGGTGGTGTATTAAGTATGTCAGCGAATGGAGAAAATCCTCAGTTTACAGAAGAAGAGGTGAAAGCGATTGTAAGTGCTGCAAAAGATTATGGATTTAAAGTGGCTGCACATTGTCATGGTGTAGAAGCAATGAGACGAGCAATCAGAGGCGGTGTTAGTTCGATCGAACATGGCACTATGATGGATGAATCCGTTTTCCCATTAATGAAAGAGTATGGAACATATTTGGTCCCTACTATTATTGCTGGTAGATCTTCTGCAGACTCTGCAAAAATTCCAGGTTATTATCCTGCGATGGTTACTAAGAAGGCTTTAGAGATTGGACCAAAGGTTCAAGCTACTTTTGGTAAAGCATATAAAGCTGGCGTGAAAATTGCATTTGGAACGGATGCCGGTGTTTTCTCTCATGGTAAAAACTGGATAGAATTTGTGTATATGACAGAAGCAGGCATGCCCATTTTAGAAGCAATACAATCTGCAACTTGGAATGCTGCTGATTTAATGGGTACACAAAATATTTTAGGAAGTATTGAGCCCAATAAATTAGCAGATATTATTGCGGTGAATGGTGACCCTACCAAAGATGTTAAAGTAATGGGTCAAGTAAATTTTGTAATGAAAGATGGAGTTGTATATAAGTCTAGCAAATAATTTTACTAGGCATTCCATTTATCTAATTGCTTTAAACAAGCAGTTAAATCTTTTGGCAAAGGGGCTTCCAGGTGAAGCCTCTTTCCTTTATAATCAAAGGCAACACTAAAAGCATGTAATGCTTGTCTTGCCAATAAGGGTCTTTCTTCTTCTGCTTCTTTAGCTAGTTTAAAATTTTTCTTTTTAATACTAGAGAGTAATAATTTTTCTCCTGTACCATATAATTCATCTGCTACCATGGGATGTCCAATATGTTTTGCATGTACTCTAATTTGATGCGTTCTTCCAGTATGAATTTGAAAAGACACCCAAGCAAATCTTTTGTAAAATTTTAAAACAGTATAAGTAGTTAATGCATTTTTACCTTTTGCATGGGTAATCATCATTCCCTTTTTTACAGTGTGTTCCATGATAGGCACATCGATAGTGCCTTCAGCAGGAGGATTGCCCATGACTAAACCCAGGTATTTTTTTTCGATATCTCTTCCTTCAAATAAAGCACTTAGTTCTTTGTGTGCATGTTCATTTTTGGCAAATATGATTAAGCCACTGGTGAATTGATCCAGTCTATGTACTGTAAATATGTTGCCATATTTTTCAATCAACATTGATTTTAATGAAGGTGTCACGCCAAAACGATCCGGAATACTTAATACGCCAGCAGGTTTATTCAACACTACCATATCATCATCTTCGAAAATAATATCTAACATCCTGCTATTTTGCTTTTCTAGTAAAAGACTTATTCAAAAATTTCAATAACCTAACTTCTTTCTCTGAAAGAAAACGCCATTTACCTCTGTCTACATTTTTCTTAGTAAGGTTGGCAAACATCACTCTGTCCAAATGTCTTACATCGTATCCTAAGTGTTCGAATATTCTTCTAACAATTCTATTTCTCCCACTATGAATTTCAATAC
>JALRFB010000041.1 GCA_023256555.1 Sediminibacterium sp.
AAAAAAAGCTTAAGAAATAACTATGCATTCTTCTCTGAGACCAAGAAAAGAAAAGGAGTGCAAGAGCGTTTACCATTACCATATGAAAACTTAAGAGAAGAAGATGCATTGTTTAGCGAATTTGTTTGGGAAGAAATTGATGCTAGAGAAAAAATCAATAGACCTTTTATTTATCAAGCATATGACGATAATGGAGATCAAAGATTTTTTGCTATATTATTAAGAGCAATTGAAAAAGAAGGTATTACTGCATTTGCAGCCGAAGATGATCGTTTTACTACACCATTAAGTATGGATGAAATCAATGCAAGTTTAAAAGGTACTTTGGATACACAATTGGTGCAAAATGTTGACAATCCAAATGTATATGATACTGCAGTGGTATACAACACTAAATTAGCTCCTCAGCCAGATTCTATTTATACATTTAGATTGAAGGAGCAATATATTTTTGATAGTAAGACAAGTAGAATGTATTGCAGAATTATTGGAATTGCACCTGTAGCTTCAATTCAAATTAAGGATAAGATTATTAAGCGCCCTTTGTTTTGGGTTTACTATCCAGACTTGAGACCAATTTTGGCAAGAAATGAAGTGTACAATCCTAAAAATTTCTCCAGCAGAATTACTTGGGAAGAATTATTTGAAAGTAAATTCTTCAATGCTTATATCATAAAATCCACATTGGATAACTATAACGATAAGCCTTTAAATGCTTTGTATAAAGATCCAATCAGAAGATTGATTGAAGGAGAGAAGATTAGACAAAAAATATTCAATTACGAGCAAGAGCGTTGGGTATACTAGTTGCTTTCCTTTGCAAAAGCTTCTAATAAAATTTTTGTTTTTTGCGAACCTATAATTTCAGTAAGTAATGCTGGACTTGCTTTTTTTACTTTATTAGTAGATTTAAAATACTGTAATAATAATTCTTTGGTTTTCGGACCAATACCAGAAATATTATCTAATCCTGTCTCAAGAGCGCCTTTAGATCTTTTGCTTCTGTGAAATTGAATACCAAATCGGTGTACTTCATCTCTGATATTACGAATCAATTTATGTGCTTCGCTATGCCAGTTCAATAAGATCGAATTAGAATCACCCACAAAGAATAATTCTTCTAAATTCTTAGCAAGGCCTACCATAGTCACTTTATCTTGTATACCCAATTCTGTTAAAGCTTCAAGTGCAGCATTTAATTGTCCATTACCTCCATCAATGATGATTAATTGGGGAAGCGCTTGGTTTTTGGTAATGACAGAATGGTATCTTCTATACACTGACTCCTTCATACTTGCAAAGTCGTTGATACCCACTACAGTCTTGATATTGAATTTTCTATAATCAGATTTACTAGGCACTCCATTTTTAAAGCATACCATTGCCGAAACGGGATAGGAGCCTTGAAAGTTAGAGTTATCAAAACATTCTATATGTGTTGGAATAGTAGGTAAGTGCAATAAGGTTTTCATTTCTTCTAATACCAAATTGGGACTACTTTCTGTAACCAATAGTAGTGCTTGTTTATGTTTCCAATCTTTTAATGCATAATCAGCATTTTTTTGTGAAAGCGCCAATAATTGTTCTTTTTCTCCTTGTTTTGGTATGGTGTATTTTACATCTGGTATTATATCTTCTGGCTCAAAGGGAACTATTATTTCGGTTGCGGTGGATTCTAAATGGGTTCTAAAATAATGAATGGCAAATGCCAAAACATTTTCTTTGGTTTCTTCTAAAGGAATACTCAAAGGGAGCATATGTGTTTGCACGATTCTTCCTTCTAGAACCATTAAGTAGTTTACATATGCTTGATCTTCAAAATGTGCAATACTAAATACATCCATAGCATGGAGTTGCTTTGTATACACGACCGATTTGGTTTGGTATTGTTCTAGTTCTTCAATTTTTCTTTTGGTAAATCCTGCTTTTTCAAATGCCAAAGCAGCAGCTTCATCTTGCATCTTTTTTTGCAAAGAATTTATCAAAGGTTTTACGTTTCCCTTTAAAAGATGTGTGACTTGTTCAATTGATTGGTCATATTCTGCCTGAGTCTGTAAACCTTGACAGGGCCCTTTACAATTACCTAAATGATATTCTAGACAAACTTTGAATTTTCCTTTTTCAATATTTTTGGGGGTTAAAGGAAGGGTGCATGTTCTTAAAGGGATACTTTGTTTGATATGATTAATCAGTTCCCTAACAGCAAAAATATGTGTGTATGGACCATAATATATTGAACCATCTTTTATTTTCCTTCTTGTTAAAAAAACTCTTGGAAATGGTTCGTTTTTAATAACAATATAGGGATAGGTTTTATCATCCTTTAAATTAATATTATACTTAGGCTGATAATTTTTAATCAATTCATTTTCTAAAATAAAGGCATCATGTTCAGAATTGACTATCGTGAATTGGATATCTTGAATTTTCTGCACTAATTCGATGGTCTTTAAAGTATGTTGCTGACCATTAAAATACGAGCTTACTCTGTTTCTTATGTTTTTAGCCTTACCCACATACAAAAGCTTGCCCTTTTCATCAAAATATTGATAAATCCCAGGTTCTTGTGGTAGGCTGGCCTGTATTTTTTTGAAAATTTCTCTTTCCATGTGAGTAAGGGCAAAAATATGAAGTATTTTTGGGGTATGGAATTATCTGTTAATATACCTGCACTTTTATTTCCAGCCATCAGTTTGATTATGCTGGCTTATACCAATCGCTTTTTAGCCTTGTCTAACAGAGTAAGGGTATTACATGATAAATACAATCAATTAGAGCAAAGGCATATTATTTTCGGACAGATTAAGAATATTAAATATAGAATTAAGCTTATTCAAAGCATGCAAACATTTGGTGTTGCATCTTTATTACTTTCTATTCTTTCCATGTTCTTTATTTATATAGAATATCAATTGGTAGCCCAATTTGTCTTTGGCATTAGTTTAATTACCTTCTGTATCTCTATATCTATTTCTTTAATTGAAATTCGATTAAGCACGAAGGCTATCGAATTAGAATTAAGTGATATGGAAGGATTAGAAGATCCCTCTGTGATGGAATACTTGAAAAAGAAATTTGAAAGAGAATAGTTAATACTTAATTAGATTTTCTTTCTCCAATTTGTTGTCTCCACATTGCATAGTACAAGCCTTTTTCTTCCAAAAGACTTTGATGCGTTCCTTCTTCAATAACTTGTCCCTTCTCTAATACATAAATTCTATTAGCATGAATGATGGTGCTTAATCTATGTGCAATCATAATAGTAATCTGTTCTCTTTCTGTAGATAGTTCTCTGATCGTATCTGTAATGGATTCTTCAGTGATACTATCTAAACTTGAAGTAGCTTCGTCAAATATTAATAAATGAGGATGTCTTAATAATGCTCTTGCTATAGATAATCTCTGTTTTTCTCCACCAGATAATTTTAATCCACCTTCTCCAATCACTGTGGCTAATCCATTGCCACCCTTGTCTAAGATATTCGAACAACTTGCCTTAGTTAATGCTTCTAACATTTCTGCATCGGTTGCTTCTGGAGCAACAAAAGCTAAGTTTTCTTTGATAGTGCCAGCAAATAATTGAGTATCCTGTGTAACAAAGCTAATTTGATTTCTCAAAGCATTCATATCAATCTGATGGGTGTCAATCCCATTCACTAAAATAGCACCATCTTGATTGGTATATAATCCTACTAAAAGTTTAACCAAAGTGCTTTTGCCTGCACCTGATGGTCCGACAAATGCCACTGTCTCTCCTTTTTTAGCAACAAAATTGATATTGTCAATCGCTTTAAAATTAGCGGTCTGATGTTGAAAGCTTACGTTTTGAAAAGCCAGTTGTTCTATATTACCTACATTGGTTGGATTGGATGGGGTTTGTTCTGTTGGCTTATTCATCAAAGCTTCGAAATTATTTAAAGAAGCTTCTGTTTCTCTATAGCTCATAATAATGCTTCCTATTTCTTGTAATGGACCAAAAATAAAAAAGCTATAAAATTGTAAAGAAATCAATTGGCCCACGGTTAAAATTTCTTTGAAGATTAACCACATTAATGTAAAAGTGATTACTTGTCTCAAAGCATTTACCATAGTGCCTTGGATAAAACTTAAAGAACGTATATTTTTCACTTTCTTTAATTCCAATGCTAATATCTTATAGGTATTATTATTTAATCTATTAATTTCTTGAGTGGTTAAACCAAGGCTCTTCACTAATTCAATATTTCTTAAACTCTCTGTAGTAGTTCCCGCAAGGGTAGTGGTTTCTTTAACAATATTCTTTTGGATGGACTTAATCTTTTTACTTAATAAGTTAGTGACATAAGCAATCATACTTGCTCCACCAATATAGATAGGAATAATAGACCAATGTAATCTAGTTGCATAGATGGTCACGAAAATCACGCTCACAATAATGCCAAATAAAACATTTACCACATAACTAATGAATTTCTCACAGTCTGCTCTAGCTTTTGTTAAAATTGATAATGTTTCTCCGCTTCTTTGATCCTCAAATGCTTGATAAGGCAATTGCATCGAATGCTTTAAACCATCAGTAAACAAGGCAGCACCAAATTTTTGTATAATTACATTCACCACATAGTCTTGAAAAGCTTTAGCAATTCTACTTACCATGGCAGTACCTACTAATAATAATAGCATATTACCTACGCCTGTTAAAAAAGCAGCTTGATCTCTTGGTACTCCATTTGCATCTTTAAATGGACTTTTAGCAAAACCATCAATCAATTTTCCAAAGATCATTGGATCGAATAAAGAAAATGTTTGGTTAATGGCCGCTAAAACAAATGCCAGTAAAACTAAAGGCCTATAAGGGCGTATGTATTTGAAAAGTATTTTCATATTTATTTATTGATGATAATGCTTAATGGCACTATATATTATTGATTTCGTCTTTGTATAGCTGATTGTATCTATCTAAGCAAGCAATAACTTCTGCTACACCCTCCTTTTTTTCTGCACTGGTTACAAATGCTTCAGGTAGAAAGGCAAAATTTTCTTTTAATGTATCCATCATGGCTTTGACATTTCTTGCCACAACACCTGGTTTTTCTTTATCGGATTTGGTAAAGATTAATGTAATGGGTATTTCCCATTGGTACATTTGCTCAATAAATTCTAGATCTATTTTTTGTGGAGCGTGTCTACTATCAATTAAAACAAATACCCTGCACAGGTTGGGTCTTTTTCTTAAATAGTTTTCAATCATTTGCTCCCATCTTCTTCTGCTACTTTGAGAAACCTTAGCAAATCCGTATCCTGGCAAATCGACAATATACCATTTATCAGAAATTTTGGCACCACTATTACTAGTAATTTCAAAATGATTGATTAATTGTGTCTTGCCTGGTGTGCCAGAAGTTTTAGCTAGATTTTTTTGCTGAACGATAGCATTGATAATGGAAGACTTTCCTACATTACTTCTCCCAATGAAGGCATATTCTGGCGCCTGTAATTTAGGACAGAGGTCGAAACTAGGACTGGAGATTAAATAAGTTGCTTTAGTTATTTTCATTATTTGCTAGTACTTTAAATGAGTACTTCTCCGGTCATTTCTTTTGGTATACTAATATCCATCATTTTCAAAATGCTTGGTGCAATATCTCCTAACTTACCAGATTTTAAATGGCCTTTCCATTCCTTATCAATAACAAATAAAGGAACTAAATTTAAAGTATGTGCAGTGTTAGGACTTCCATCTTCATTCATCATATAATCTGCATTTCCGTGGTCTGCTGTTAAGAATATAGTATATCCATTTGCTAATCCTGCAGTCACAATTTTCTCTACACATTGGTCAACTGTTTCTACTGCTTTGATTACTGCGCTGAAAATACCAGTATGGCCCACCATATCTGCATTAGCATAATTTAAACAAATAAAGTCTGCAGATCCTGCATTGATTTCAGGTAATAATTTCTCTGTTAATTCTGCTGCACTCATTTCTGGCTGTAAATCATAGGTAGCCACTTTTGGAGAAGCTGCCATGATTCTTGATTCACCTTCAAAAGGTACTTCTCTACCACCACTAAAGAAGAAAGTTACGTGTGGATACTTTTCTGTTTCAGCAATTCTGATTTGTTTTTTATGATTTGCTGCCAATACTTCTCCTAAGGTATTCACTAAATTATCGTTCTCGAAAATCACATGAACATTCTGAAAAGTTTCATCATATTTAGTGATGGTTGTATAGTGTAAAGAAAGCTTTTTCATATTAAACTCATGAAAATCTTTTTGTGTTAATACTTCCGTGATTTCTCTACAACGATCTGTTCTAAAATTAAAACATAATACCGCATCGCCTTCCTCGATAGTGGCAATTGGGGCACCATTTTCTACTAGAACGGTTGGTTTAATAAATTCGTCGGTGATATCTTTTGCATAATTGGCCTCAATCGCAGCTGTTGCATTGGATGCTGTTTCCCCTATACCATTCACTAAAGCATCATATGCTAATTGAACTCTTTCCCAACGCTTATCTCTATCCATTGCATAATATCTTCCACTTACTGTTGCAATTCTTCCAACAGATCCTGCAATAGCTTGCTCCACATCGCTTACAAAAGCTAAACCACTTTTTGGATCTGTGTCACGACCATCTGTGAAAGCATGGATAAATACTTTATCTAATCCTTTAGCTTTACATATCTCGCAGATTGCTTTTAAATGACTTGTATGAGAATGCACTCCGCCATCACTTACTAAACCTAATAAATGTAAAGGCTTATTATTTTCTTTAGCATATTGAATAGAAGCTAAAAGAGTAGGGTTGTTAGCTAATTCTCCTGTTCTAATGGCCACATTAATTCTCTGTAATTCTTGATAGACAATTCTACCAGCACCTAGGTTCAAATGACCTACTTCACTATTGCCCATCTGTCCATCTGGTAAGCCCACTTGTTCGCCACAAGTAACTAATGTACTATGAGGGTATTTATTATATAAGCTAGATACAAAAGGCACTTTTGCATTTTGTATAGCATCTGCTTTTGCTACTTGACCTAGTCCCCAGCCATCCATGATGACTAATATTACTTTTTTCGACATAAAATCTTTAATTTGTAGCTCAAAGGTCCAAAAGAGTAAGCACATTTCAAACTTTAAGCCCTTATAATACATACAAAATGCAGCTATTTCGTAAATACCTACTGATAATTCCTTTTTTATTTTCATTTAGCACCCTTTTTGCGCAAAATGACACTGAAAACCTGGTACAGATTTTACAAACAGCCAGTTTTAATAATCTAATGCCTTATTGGAGTCAGCAGGTTGAAGTGAATATTATACAGCAAATCAATCAAAAGCAATTAACAGCGAATTCAGCTAACGAGCAATTGCAAGCATTTTTTAACAAACAAAATATTGTTGGTTTTGAGAAAACTGCAGAACGTAAATTGGGTAATACTATTTATGTTACTGGTAAACTTATTTCTTCACAAAATAAATATAGTCTTACTTTGTTATTAGAATTAAATAAGAAAGGTTTTGAAATTGTAAGTGTCAGAATTAGTTAAACAAT
>JALRFB010000042.1 GCA_023256555.1 Sediminibacterium sp.
ATCAGCAAGTAAATCTGCTAATTCCCCTTTCTGGGACATTCCTTTAAAGGGAAAGGTATTAGGAACCATTGTTAAAAATTCTTTACATACTAATTAAAAAAAATCAAGATGGAAAATACAGTTACAAGTCATATCGTAAAAGGAGCTATTTTAAGCGCTATATCAATTGTTTTAAGTGTAGTGGTTTATGTTTTCAACTTATATGAAATGTCATGGTTAAGTTGGATCAACTACGCCATTTTCATTGGAGGTTTAATTTATGGTGCAATTTTATATGCTAACCAAAACAACAACAATGTAACATTTGGTAATGTATTTGCACATGGTTTTAAAACAACAGCGGTCGTTATTGTGATCACTACTTTATTTACAGTTTTATCTACTAAGGTTTTATTTCCTGATATGATTGATAAAGTATTAGAAATGACTAGAAAGCAATTGGAGAAAAATCCACAAATGACTGACGAGATGATTGAACAAGCAGTAACAATGACTAAGAAATTCTTTTTACCATTTGCTATTGGTGGAGCCATTATAGGTACAGGAATTTTAGGTGCAATTGGCGCTGCAATTGGTGCTGGAGTGGCAAAGAAAAATCCAAACCCTTTTCAAGATAACGCAGCTTAAAATAAATACATGCAAATTTCTGTAGTCATTCCACTTTTTAATGAAGCTGAATCTTTGCCAGAACTAATGGCTTGGATAGATCGTGTTATGCAAAATAACCAATTTACTTATGAAGTGATTATGGTGGATGACGGAAGTGATGATGGCAGTTGGGAAGTGATTGAGGATTTAAAAAAATCTTATACTGCATTAAAAGCCATTCGATTTCAAAGAAATTATGGAAAATCAGCTGCTTTAAATGAAGGGTTCAAAGCAGCGCAAGGAGATATTGTGGTTACAATGGATGCAGATTTGCAAGACTCTCCTGATGAAATACCAGAGTTCTACAAAATGATTACAGAGGATGGATATCATTTAGTAAGTGGGTGGAAAAAGAAACGTTACGACAATACATTTACAAAAAATATTCCATCGAAAATTTATAATGCTGTTGCAAGAAAAAGTTCTGGAATCATTTTACATGATTTTAATTGCGGTATCAAAGCTTATCAACAAAAAGTGGTAAAAAGTATTGAAGTCTTTGGTGAAATGCATCGATATATTCCAATTCTAGCTAAATGGGCTGGTTTTAAAAAGATTGGCGAGAAAGTGGTAGTGCACCAAGCTAGGAAATATGGAACTACAAAATTTGGTTGGGAAAGATTTGTGAATGGGTTTTTAGATTTGATGACTATACAATTCTTATCAAAATTTGGTAAAAAACCAATGCAATTTTTTGGCTTAGTGGGTACCCTATTCTTTTTAATTGGATTTGGTTCGGTTGGTTATATCACCGTTTCTAAATTTTTATACCCTGATACTAGTATTACTAATAAACCTGCTTTTTATATTGCATTAACTTCTATGTTAATCGGAGTTCAATTGTTTTTGGCAGGTTTTATAGCAGAATTAGTGAATAGAAATGCATCAGATAGAAACCACTATTTAATTGCAGAAAAAATAGGATGGTAAATAATTTGGTTATAATAGGACCAGCCTGGCCCCTTCGAGGTGGGTTAGCTGCATTTGATGAAAAATTAGCAACTACATTTACTCAGAAAGGTATCACCAGTTCTATTGAAACTTTTTCCCTTCAATATCCGCAGTTATTATTCCCTGGAAAAACCCAATATAGAGACGACCCTGCTCCTAAAAATATTACCATCAATATTTCAATCAATTCCATAAATCCTTTCAATTGGATTATGGTTGGTTTGAAATTGAAGAAAGCTAAACCATCTTTAATCATTGTAAGATATTGGTTACCCTTTTTGGCTCCTTGTTTAGGAACTATTTGTAGAATTTCAAGATGGAATAAGCAAACTAAAGTCATTACAATTGTTGACAATATGATCCCTCATGAAAAAAGAATGGGTGATACTTTATTTACCAAATACTTCTCTAATTCGGTAGATGGATTTTTAACAATGAGTGAGAAAGTTAAAAAAGATGTACAGCAATTTTCATCAAAACCGATATTGATTTCACCTCATCCAATTTTTGATCATTTTGGAGCACCGATAGATCAACAAATAGCAAAGAAAAATATAGGAATTACAAATGATACAAAGTTGATTTTATTTTTTGGATTTATAAGAAAGTATAAAGGATTAGATTTATTATTAAAAGCAATGGCTTCAGATTCGATAAAAGCATTAGGAATTGAACTAATGATCGTAGGAGAATTCTATGAAGACGCCACACCCTATCATGATTTAATTCAATCCCTAGGAATAAATAATCGCGTACATATTAAAGAAGGATTTATAGCAGATAACGAAGTAAAACAATATGTCTGCAGTGCTGATTTTATTATTCAACCCTATAGAAACGCAACCCAAAGTGGTGTAACACCTTTAGCATATCACTTTGAGAAGCCTATGTTGGTTACCAATGTGGGAGGATTAGCAGATACAGTGCCTAATAATCAAGTGGGTGTGGTAGTAGAGCCTAATCCTGAAGCAATTGCAGAAGGCATTGTTACTTTGTATAAAAATGGTGTAGCATTTTACTTACCTCAAATCAAGTTAGAAAAGCAGAAATATACTTGGGAACAAATGGCAAATAATTTTTTACATTTACATCAACAATTATAAATTTTGATCATGTATCATTCAAGAATTAAAGATATTATTAAAGCTTCTATTACGGTAAAAGAGCAATTACTTCAGGATGATTCTTTGTTAAAACAAATCGAAACTTCTGTTGAAGTAATTACCAATGCTTTTAAAAATGGGAATGCAGTATATTTTGCTGGTAACGGTGGAAGTGCAGCTGATGCTCAACATTTAGCAGCAGAATTTTCAGGCCGTTTTTACAAAGATAGAAAAGCTTTACCTTCAGATGCTTTACATTGTAATAGTTCTTATTTAACTGCAGTTGCCAATGATTATAGCTATGAGGTAATTTATTCTAGATTATTGGAAGGATTAGCCAAGAAAGGTGATGTATTAGTAGGTATAAGTACCTCAGGTAATTCAAAAAATATTGTAAAAGCTTTTGAAATGGCTGAAAGTATGGGTGTTATTACTATCGCATTTACAGGTGAGAAAGGGGGACAAATGAAAAGCATGGCTAATTTTGTAATCAATGTCCCATCTAATACCACTCCAAGAATTCAGGAATCACATATTCTAGTGGGACATATTATTTGCGAATTAGTGGAAGAGAATATTTTTGGTAAATAATGGCTTTCGATTTCTCTCATATAAATGAAGAATGGACTTTATTCTTGGATAGAGACGGAGTAATCAATGTCGAAAAAAATGAAGATTATATTCGTCAATGGTCAGAGTTTGAATTTTACCCTGAAAGCTTATTAGCGCTACCCATTCTAGCAAATAAATTTCCAAGAATTGTTATTACTACCAATCAAAAAGGGGTTGGCAAAGGATTGATGACTGAGGAGGACTTAAAGGACATTCATTCTAATATGGTGCAACAAATTGAATTAATCAATGGAAGAATAGACCATATATTCTATTGTACCGATTTGGATAATGATTCGCCTAATAGAAAGCCTCAAGCGGGGATGGCATTTCAAGCAGCTACTCAATTTCCAATGATTCAATTAGGTAAATCTATCATGGTGGGTAATAGAATGAGTGATATGGAGTTTGGTCGTAATGCTGGGATGCATACTGTTTTTTTAGCTACTACTCATCCAGAAACAACCTTCCCTCATACTAAAATAGATTATCGTTTTGATAATCTATTCCAGTTTGCACAAGCAATATAAATGATTCGATTTTTAATCGAGTTTTAATACAGCTAAGAAAGCTTCTTGAGGAATCTCTACGTTTCCAATCTGACGCATTCTCTTCTTTCCTTCTTTTTGCTTCTCCAATAATTTTCTCTTACGGCTAATATCACCACCATAACATTTAGCAGTAACATCTTTACGCATAGCAGAGATATTTTCTCTAGCAACAACTTTAGCACCAATAGCAGCTTGAATAGCAATTTGGAATTGTTGTTTCGTTAAAAGGTCTTTTAATTTTTCACACAATTTTCTTCCAAATTCTGCTGATTTTCCTCTATGAATTAACGCACTTAAAGCATCTACTTTATCGCCATTCAATAAAATATCCATTTTTACGATATCAGCTTCTCTAAAACCTATCTGTGTGTAATCAAAAGAAGCGTATCCTCTTGTTCCACTTTTCAATTTATCATAGAAGTCAAACACGATTTCTGTTAAAGGCATTTCAAAAATCAATTCAACTCTTGTAGGAGTTAAATAACTTTGATTTATTAAAAAACCTCTTTTGCTTAAACAAAGAGTAATGATATTACCAATATAATCTGGTGTAGTGATAATTTGAGCTCTAATAAATGGTTCCTCGATTCGATCAATTTTAACAGGATCCGGCATTTCTGTTGGATTGTTTACAATGATCTTCTCGCCTCTTGTTGTGTATGCTATAAAACTTACGTTAGGTACAGTAGTTATAACTGTTTGATTAAACTCACGCTCTAAACGTTCTTGAATAATCTCCATATGTAATAACCCTAAGAATCCACATCTAAAACCAAAACCTAAAGCTTGAGAAGTTTCCAATTCAAAAGTTAAAGAAGCATCGTTCAATTGTAATTTATCCATACAATCACGTAACTCTTCAAACTCATCAGTATTAACTGGATAAATACCAGCAAATACCATTGGTTTTACTTCTTCAAAACCATTAATCATTTCTCCAGGGTTATTTGCCAAAGTAATCGTATCACCTACTTTTACTTCTTTGGCATTTTTAATACCTGTAATAATATAACCTACATCTCCTGCCCTCACTTCTTCTTTAGGTGTCATGGAAAGTTTTAAAACGCCCACTTCATCTGCTATATAATCTTTTCCGGATGCAACAAATCTGATTTTGTCATTCTTCTTTAATACACCATTTAGTATTCTGTAATAAACAATAATACCTCTAAAGCTATTAAATACACTATCAAAAATTAAGGCTTGCAAAGGTGCATCTGCATTTCCAACTGGAGCAGGTATTCTTTCACAAATTGCTTGTAAGATTTCTTCAATTCCAATTCCAGATCTTCCGCTGGCCAATAAAATATCTTCCTGTTTACAACCAATTAAATCAATTATCTGATCGGTAACTTCTGGGATTTTAGCACCATCCATATCAATCTTATTGATTACAGGTATGATTTCTAAATTATTATCTAATGCTAAGTACAAATTAGAGATTGTCTGAGCTTGGATGCCTTGAGAGGCATCTACTAGTAATAATGCGCCTTCACATGCAGCCAACGCACGGCTTACTTCATAACTAAAATCAACGTGACCTGGAGTATCAATTAAATTTAATGTATAGGTTTCTCCTTTATGAATATAATTAATCTGAATAGCATGACTCTTAATAGTAATACCTTTCTCTCTCTCCAAATCCATATCATCCAAAACCTGATTCATCATTTCTCTTTCGGTAATAGTCTTGGTATGTTCTAATAAACGATCTGCCAGGGTACTTTTACCGTGATCAATATGGGCGATGATACAAAAATTTCTAATATTCTTCATGAGGTGAAACTAGTCTTTTAAATTCTATTTTAAAGCATTTATAATTGCAGCAAATTCTGCAGCAATCAATGAAGCACCTCCAACTAAACCACCATCCACATCTGGTTGAGAGAATAATTCTTTAGCATTTGCTGCTTTCACACTGCCACCGTATAAGATGGAGATTTGATCAGCAATAGCTTGACCATACTTTGCTGCAAATACAGATCTTATATAAGCATGTATTTCTTGTGCTTGTTCACTAGTTGCTGTTTTCCCAGTTCCGATTGCCCAAATTGGTTCATAGGCAATAACTACCTTAACAATTTGTGCAGCACTTAAATGAAATAAAGAGTTTTTTAATTGTGATTCCACAAAACTATTTTGTGTACCTGCTTCTCTTATTTCTAAAGGTTCTCCACAACAAAATATTGGGGTACTATCTATTGCTAAAACTGCATTCACTTTATCTGCTAATAAAGCATCTGATTCGGAAAAATATTCACGTCTCTCAGAATGTCCTAACACAATATGCTTCACTCCCACTGAGGCAAACATTGGAGCTGAAATTTCTCCAGTATAAGCACCGTTGTTTTTTTGATGACAGTTTTGGGCAGCCACATATACATTTTGCTTTCCAGCTAATTTTGCAGATGCTTGCGCAATATATATTGCAGGCACAGCAAATATGGCTTCTTGATGAGCAGCCAAACTATGATTTGTTTGTAATAATTCATTTAATAAAGTATCTGCTTCTGATTGACTTAAATTCATTTTCCAGTTAGCAGCGGCTATTTGCTTTCTCATAAGGTCATTTTTGTGCTTATTAGGCTATTATTAGCGCTGCAAAGGTAATTAAAAATTAAGCCTAAACCTATAAAAACACTATAATTGAGATTGTTGATGAAGGTGTTTTAACACCATTTCTTCTTCATGGCTAAGTTTATACCCTTTCATTTGCTTCCAATTGCCAATATCTTCAATTGCTTTTTCCAATAAATAGCCTGGAACAGTGCCCCAAGTAAAATTGGGTAAATTTTTGGGTAATAAACCTTTGCCAAAAACATTGGCACTGACACCAATATAGGATCCTGTATTTATTCTTGACAAAATTGCAAAACGACTGTAATCCCCCACCAACATGCCCATTTTTTGTCCAACTGTATCCCAAACCTGGTTGGCCTCATTCCATAATTCTATTTTTCCAGCAGAATTTTTGACATTACTATTACTTGTGCCAGCGCCCAGATTACACCAATATCCAATGATACTATCTCCCAAATAGCCATCATGCCCTTTATTGGAGAAGCCCATCATAATGGAGTTTTTTATTTCCCCTCCTGCCAAGCAATAAGGCCCAATGGTAGTGGATCCATAAATACTGGTATTCATTTTTACTACCGCTTTGTTACCTATAACAATAGGCCCTCTCAAACTAGCTCCTTCCATGATAACTGCTTCTCTACCAATATATATAGGCCCTTCACTTGCATTTAAATTTGCACAAGATATTTGAGCACCCTCTTCAATAAAGATTTGATTTGACTGAATTGCTCTATTGGTTTCTCCTAATTGTTGGGTGGTTCTATTTTGGGTAGCAAAAGTAAAATCAAGTTGTATGAATGCAGCATGTTTTTGAAGTAATTGTATTACATTTTCTATGAATTCTACCTCATTAAAAACAATGGGTGGATGTTCGCCTAGTAATATCTTTGTGAATGTTCTTTCTTGACTTCTAGTAGCAATCCATTTCCCAGTAGGACTAATCAATTTCTCCCCTTCTTTCAAGCATTTAATTTTTTCTACCAACTGTATAGAAGGAAATGCTGTGATATTGATAAAACAAATTGAATCTTTATTGGATATAAATTCGGAAGGATATAAGATTTGTAAATATGCATCCGTAAAAACTCCTGT
>JALRFB010000043.1 GCA_023256555.1 Sediminibacterium sp.
TCGCTTGATACCTAAATCTGTAGGAGATACCAAGATTACTCCATTTAAATACATCCAATGTCTGTTTTGTAATTCTAATGACAAACCAGATACTCTTGTTGTACCATAACTTTCTCCAATTAAGAATTTAGGAGAAGCCCATCTTTTTTGACGAGCCACAAATGCATTGATCCAGTCTGCTAAATATTTAACATCGGCATTTACTCCAAAGAATTTAGAAGTTGGAACAGACTTATCTACAATACGAGAGAATCCTGTGTTTACTGGATCGATATATACGATATCTGCAACATCTAAAATAGATTGTTGGTTTTCTTCAAATCCATAAGGTTGTACAGGATATCCTTCGTCATCAATTTTTAATTTTCTTGGACTAGTATAACCTAAGTGCATCCAAACACTCGCTGTACCTGGACCTCCGTTAAAAGAAATCACCAATGGACGCTCGTCTTTATTGGTAACATCTGTACGCTCATAATACACATAAAATAATCCTGCAATGGCTTTACCATCGTCATCCCATACTGGCATTGTACCAGTAACTACTTTATAAGATACTTTTTGACCTTTAATAGTGATTTCACCCTTGTTTTCAGTTTTAGCTTCTAAAGAAAGTTCTCTTTTAAAACTTGGATTCATATCTGCTTTAGGGGCTGCTTTAGGTGCAGCGTCTTCAGCTGGTCTTTGAGCTTGAGCAAACAAGCTTGTAACTAACAACAAATACGTAAATAGTTGTTTTTGCATAAGGCTAATTTTTATTGGAATAAAATTTATAGTCCTAAATATACATCATTATAAAGATGCTAGATAACCGTTAGTATAATTATTTATTTAGGCATGATTTCTGTAAATTTGACTATGTCAGCAATTGTTCCCCATACGAGTAAAAAAGTGATCATTTTAACAGCCCCATCAGGTGCTGGAAAGTCCACGATAACCAAATACCTATTGTCCAACTACCCTAATTTGGCTTTTTCTATTTCTGCGACTACTAGAAAGCCAAGAGGAAACGAAAAAGATGGTATTGAATATCATTTTTTAACTGCTGCTGCTTTTGAAGGACATATTTATCAGAACGATTTTGTAGAATACGAAATGGTCTATGAGGGATTATATTATGGTACCCTTAAATCAGAATTAGATCGATTATGGCAATTAGGTAAAACTCCCGTTTTAGATATTGATGTAAAGGGTGCAATTAAAGTGCAAAATGTTTTAGGAGATAATTGTTTGTCTATTTTTATTATGCCCCCAAGCATTGAGGTATTAAAAGATCGATTATTAAGTAGACAAACTGAATCTGCTGAAGCTATTCAAACTAGAATTGATAAAGCGGCTTACGAAATTGAATTCAGTAATCAATTCAAAGCAATTGTAAAAAATGAAGTATTAGAAGTGGCTTGTGCGGAAGTGGCAAAACTGATTGAAAACTTTATAAATAATTAACCATGAGCATGCAAGGAAAAACGGTTTTAATTACCGGCGGTACTAGAGGCATCGGAAAAGCAATGGCTTTAAAATTAGCTGCTGCAGGAGCAAATATTGTAATTGCTGCTAAATCGGTGGAAGAAGATCCGAGACTAGGTGGTACAATTTTTACGGCAGCTGCAGAAGTAGAAGCCCTTGGTGCAAAGGCTCTGGCAGTGCAAGTAGATATTAGAGATGAAGCACAAATTGCAGCGGCTATTGCAAAAACAATTGAAACATTTGGTGGCATAGATATTTTAATCAATAACGCAAGCGCTATTCAATTAACCGATACTGCTAGTACGCCTAGCAAACGTTTTGATTTGATGCATGACATAAATGTGAGAGGAACTTTCTTGATGGTGCAACATGCTTTACCCTATTTAAGAAAAGGAAAGAACCCACATATTTTAACTTTATCACCTCCAATTAATTTAGCACCCAAATGGTTAGCACCACATGTTGCTTATACTATTTCTAAATACAATATGAGTATGATGACACTTGGTTGGGCAGAAGAATTTAAAGAGGATGGTATTGCAGTCAACGCATTGTGGCCGCGCACAACCATTGATACTGCAGCTGTTCGCAATTTATTAGGTGGGGAAGCTTTGGCTAAAATGAGTAGAACAGTAGATATTATTGCAGATGCAGCTTTCTTTATTTTATCAAAAGAAAAATTAGCCTACACTGGTAAAACTTTTATAGACGAAGAAGTGTTGGCTGCTGAAGGTATTACCGATTTAGAAAAATACTCGGTGGTTCCTGGAGGAAAATTATTTTACGATTTATTTTTATAACGATTCAAAACAATTCAGATGAAAAAATTATTGTTAGGTGCTGTGATGTTATTGTCTTTTGGTGCTTGGGCACAAAAGAAAGCAAAGCTTGATCCAACTGCTGCAACTAAAGACGCAGCTTTAAATGCTTTAAACAATGCTTATGAAGCAGATAAGAAAACCGCTTTACAAATTTGGGATTTTGCTGAAGTAGGTTATAAAGAAGTAAAGAGTGCTGCATTGCATGTGCAACATTTAAGAGATGCTGGCTTTACAGTGCAAACCGGCGTAGCGGATATTCCAACAGCATTTGTAGCGACTTATGGTAGTGGTAGTCCGGTAATTGGTATTTTAGCTGAATACGATGCATTGCCTGGTATCATCCAAACGAATTCTCCAGAAAGAAATCCTGCTCCTGGCAAAACAGCTGGTCATGCTTGTGGTCACCATTTATTTGGTACAGCTAGTGTATCTGCCGGTATTGCTATTAAAGAGTTAATCGCTTCTGGTAAATTAAAAGGTACTGTAAAAGTATTTGGTACACCGGCAGAAGAAGGAGGAAGTGGCAAAGTGTTTTTAGTAAGAGCTGGTTTATTCAATGATGTGGATGCGGTGATTCACTGGCATCCTGATGATGTGAACGCTGTAACTACTACAAGTGCTTTAGCGAATAAGTCTGCTAAATTTAAATTCTATGGCGTTTCTGCACATGCTGCTGCTGCACCAGATCAAGGAAGATCTGCATTAGATGCGGTGGAGGCAATGGACAATATGGTAAACATGATGCGTGAACATATTCCTCAAGAAACCAGAATTCACTATGTAATTACTTCCGGTGGTAAAGCACCCAATGTGGTGCCTGATTTTGCTGAAGTATATTACTATGTACGTCATCCAAAAAGAAAAGATGTAGTAGAAATTTTTGATAGAGTAGTAAAAGCTGCTGAAGGTGCTGCTTTGGGAACTGGTACTACTATGAAATATGATATCATTGGAGGTACACACGACTTGTTAATTAATAAAACATTGGCTGAAGCAATGCAAGCGAATTTAGATAAAGTAGGTGGTGTAAATTATACAGAAGATGAAATTGCTTTTGCTAAGAAGATTCAAACAACTATGTTAGCGCCTGTTGATATTGCAACCGCTGGCAAAGTGAAACCATTATCTTATATCAATGAAGGCAATAGTGGTTCTACAGATGTAGGTGATGTTAGCTATGCAAAACCAACCGTAGGATTACGCGCTGCAACTTGGGTACCAGGTACACCTGCACATAGCTGGCAAGCAATTGCTTCTGGTGGTACTGAAATTGGTACTAAAGGAATGTTAGTGGCAAGTAAAACAATGGCATTAACTGCAATTGATTTAATGAGCAATCCTGCATTACTTTCTAAAGCAGTAGAAGAGTTTAAAACATCTATCGGAGATTATAAATACAAAGCATTGTTGGGAGATATTAAACCCGCATTGAATTATAGAGATTAATTATAAAAAGTAATTAATCTCTATAATTCCCTCTAATGATTTTTTCAAGGCACCCCATAAACGGGTGCCTTGATTTATTTTACAGTTTGTTTAGTCATTTATCTCGGGTCTCATCTGAGGGAAGAAGAGCACATCCTGTATAGATGGTTGATTTAACATCATCATACATAATCTATCTATACCAATACCGATACCAGAGGTTGGTGGCATACCATATTCTAATGCTCTTAAGAAATCGTGGTCAATAAACATCGCTTCGTCATCTCCTCTTTCCATTAATGCTAATTGATCTTCAAATCTTTTTCTTTGATCAAATCCCTAATTTGCAATAACTCTTCCTCACTATACACATAGCCAGTTGGATTATTAGGGTTGCAAATAAAAATACCTTTTGTTTTGGAGGTAATTTTTGCCTTAAAAGATTCGATAGGAGGCAGGGCGAATCCAGATTCAATAGATGAAGTGATCGGAATAATTTTTATACCAGCAGCCATTGCAAAACCAATATAATTTGCATAAAAAGGTTCTGGTACAATAATTTCATCACCGGCATCTAGGCATGCCATAAAAGCAAATAAAATTCCTTCACTTCCACCAATGGTAATTAAAATATCTGTGTAGTCTACACTTATATTTTTGGATTGATAATAAGCTGCTAACTTTTTTCTAAAACTAAGAATACCGGCACTATCAGTATACTCTAATACTTTCATGTCAGCATTTCTAACAGCCTCCATCATAATGGCAGGTGTTTCAATATCTGGCTGACCAATATTTAAATGGTAAACTTTAACACCTTCTTTTTTTGCAGCTTCTGCGTAATTGGCTAATTTTCTAATAGGGGAAGAAGGCATATCCATGCCTCGCTGGCTAATCTCGATCATCTTAGTCTAAAATTACTTCTCCTTCAATAGTTAATTCGGTTGGAAGTTTAGTGCCAGCAAATTTCACAGTTACTTTCTTTTTAAACACACCACTATAAGGAGCAGTATAGGTTACTTTGATATTTCCTTTTTGTCCTTTTAATACAGGATCTTGTTTGTATTCTGGAGTTGTACATCCACATTCTGCTTGAGCAAATTCAATGACTGCAGGTTTATTTCCAGTATTTGTGAAGCTAAAAACAACTGCTTTATGAATGCCTTTTTTAATCTTCCCAAAATTATGTGTGGTTTTGTCAAATTTAATTTCAGATTGTGCATTTAAGCCGGTCAAAATCAGGCAAAAGGATAATAAAAAAGCTAGTTTTTTCATAAAAATAGGGTTGAAATTATAGGGTAAAAATATCGAAAAAACCCTAATTATTTGATTTTATCTAATTATAGACTTTTTATGGTTTTTGCACCTTATTTTTGTTCCATGGAATCCCATTTAGAAGCCCAAAACAATGCCGATATGCTTTCTTTTGAAGCATTTCGAAACTCTGTGATTGCAGATTACAGATTGGCACTTTTAAGTAGGGAAGTAAGTTTACTGGGAAGAAGAGAAGTACTTACAGGCAAGGCGAAATTTGGCATTTTTGGAGATGGTAAAGAAGTTGCCCAAATTGCATTGGCCAAATATTTTCAACAAGGCGATTTTAGAAGTGGTTATTATAGAGACCAAACCATGATGTTTGCATTGGGTGTTGCCAATGTGGAGACCTATTTTTCTCAATTATATGCCGATACCATCAATGATCCATTTAGTGGTGGTAAGAATATGAATGCTCATTTTGCCACCAAATTTGTACACGAAAATGGTGAGTGGAATAATTTAACAGAGCAATATAATATTACAGCAGATATCGCTCCGACTGCTGGACAAATGGTAAGAGGTCTGGGCTTGGCATTTGCATCCAAATGTTTTAGAAATGTTGATCAATTAGCGCAATTTAAAACATTAAGTAAACATGGAGACGAGGTATGTTTCTGTACTATTGGAGATGCAAGTACTTCCGAAGGACATTTTTGGGAAGTAGTGAATGCTGCTGGTGTATTACAAGTGCCTTTAGTGATTTTTGTATACGATGATGGATATGGCATTTCAGTTCCAACAAAATTACAAACTACCAAAGGTTCTATATCTGCCGCCTTGAAAGGTTTTGAAAGACAGGCAGGAACTAATGGAATTCAAATTTACACAGTGAAGGGTTGGGATTATGCTTCGATGTGTGAGACATTTGAAGCAGGAATAGATTTAGCAAGAACAACACATACCCCGGTAGTATTTCATGTACAAGAATTAACGCAACCTCAGGGACATTCTACTAGTGGAAGTCATGAAAGATATAAATCTGCGGAAAGATTAGAGTGGGAGCGTGAATGGGATTGTAATAAAAAAATGAAAGAGTGGTTAATATTAAATGAATTAACTACAGAAGAAGCATTGAATCAATTAGAGTCTGAAGTAAAACAAGAGGTAAGATTAGCAAAGCAAAAGGCTTGGGATAAATACTACTTACCTATCAAAGAAAAGGTACAAGAAGCTATTCAATTAGCTCAAACAAATCTTGGTGAAACTGATTTAGCAATTATTACTCCATTATGCAATGAATTAATCTCAAACAAAGAGCCACTTAAAAGAGATATTTTCAGAACAGTGAGTTTGGTCTTGGAGCTCCTGCCTCAACACCCTAATGCAAAATTAATTGAGCAGTTCTTAAATGATTACCATGCAGCAGAAGCGCCAGCTTATGCAAAGGATTTATATGACGAAGGTCCAAAAAGTACTTTGAATGTTCCAGTTGAATCTGTTCAATATGCAACAGATGCGCCTATAGTGAATGGGTATGAGGTATTGAATAAATATTTCGATGAATTATTTACGGTGAATCCTAAAGTATTTGCATTTGGAGAAGACTTAGGAAATATTGGAGATGTAAATCAAGGTTTTGCTGGTTTACAATTAAAGCATGGTGAAAATAGAATTTTTGACACAGGTATTCGCGAGCAATCTATCATGGGACAAGCGCATGGTATGGCGATGAGAGGTTTAAGACCCATTGCTGAAATTCAATATTTGGATTATTTATTATATGGATTACAAACATTGAGTGATGACGTTGCTACACTTCATTATAGAAGTAATGGATTACAAAGTAGCCCTGTAATTATAAGAACTAGAGGTCATAGATTAGAAGGAATTTTCCATAGTGGATCACCCATGGGTATGATTGTAAATTCTTTAAGAGGAATGTATGTTTGCGTACCGAGAAATATGGTGCAAGCAGTGGGCATGTACAATACTTTATTAAGAGGCAATGATCCAGCTTTATTAATTGAATGCTTGAATGGGTATCGATTAAAAGAAAAAATGCCTTCCAATATTACAGAGTATACGATTCCATTAGGTAAACCAGAGATTTTAAAAGAAGGTGCTGATATTACTATTGTATCTTATGGTTCAACTTTGAGAATTATACAAGACGCTGCAGAGCGTTTACAAACAATGGGGGTGGATTGTGAAATTATTGACGTACAAACCTTATTACCATTTGATATCAATCATATAATTGTTTCTTCTTTGAAGAAAACCAATCGAATTTTATTTGTGGATGAAGATGTTCCAGGTGGTGCAAGTGCATATATGTACCAACAAGTTATCGAAATCCAAGGTGGTTATAGACATTTAGATGTAGCTGCAAGAACACTAAGTGCA
>JALRFB010000044.1 GCA_023256555.1 Sediminibacterium sp.
CCCCAAAACCCCAAAACCCCTTTCCTTTGAAAAAAAAAATAGAAATAGAAATTTTTGGAATAAGATGTTCATTTATTTGGAGCTGATCCAATACTCTTCCTGATGTTCTCAATCTAAGCTTTTGTATTCTCAAGTTTTACAAATGCAATTGTATTTTATTTAAGAATGCCGCATATCCCCTAGGTTGGAAATATTTCAGAGTCGGTGGATATCCTGGCGTAACCTTTCTCTCCCCAGTTTTTACCCCAAGAATTCTTGATGATTATATATTCTTTTTTAGTTTTGGGGTCTATGTCATAGCCAACAGCGATAACAGCGTGGTTTACTGAAGGTTGGCAATCCTTCGAGTCAATTATTCCCCCTGAATAAAAAGTAAAAAGCTTGGAGTCTCCATTGAGAGACATTGAAACGGGTCCTCTCACCAGTGCCTCTTTGAGGGCCTTGACTGTTCTACCGATTTTGTAATATGATTCCACTTTTATTCCCTCCTCAAATTTGTCAAGATCAGAAGCTCTAACTCTCCTAGCACCTGGAATTCCAAAAATTTCTTTGAGAGTTTTACCAATTGATTAAGTTTATTTTGCTCCGCATGAATTTAGTTTCTCTGGTAAAAAATTCTTTATTGCGCATGGCGATGGATTAGGACCTGGGGACGAAGGGTATAAGTTCATAAAGAAAATTTTCACTAGTTCTATTTGCCAATGGTTCTTTAGATGGTTACATCCAGATCTAGGGATTAAATTGGCTAATTTTTTCAGCACTCAAAGTAGAATCAAAACAGGTAGTGCTGATGAAATATTTTTAGGAGAAGATAAAGAGTGGTTAATTATTTATGCTAAAGAGCTGGCTAAAACCAATAATGCCAATTATTTTATTTTCGGCCACAGACATTATCCACTAGACTTAAAAATTACTGATACTGCTAGATATATTAATTTAGGAGATTGGATAAGATCCAATACCTATGCAGTGTTTGACGGAAATAATCTTGAACTTAAAAAATGGGAAGCATGAATCTAACAGATACTTTTTTAAGTAATAGCATTAGAAGTTATTTGATTGTATTAGCCATTCTGCTAGTAGCTTTTATTATCAAAAGAATTATATCTCGTTTTTTTGCTGGATTAATTTATACTTGGATTGTTAAAAACAATCATGCAGAATTAAAAAAATCGCAATTACATAGATTGGTGGTGCCTATTGAGCAATTTTTATTGTTTTTGGTAGCTGTGATCGCTTTGTACGAATTACATTTTCCGGAGGCTTGGAATTTACATTTGTTCAAACTAAGCTTACAGCAAGTCATTGAATCTTGTACCAAACTTATCTTTATTGTTTTATTGATTCGAGTATGCTTAAGAACATTAGAATTTATTGCTAAGATTTTAGAAGAAAAAGCTAAAGCTACTGCAGACCAAAGCGACGATCAGTTGGTATTATTTTTTAGAGACTTTTTTAAAGTGATTTTATATATCGTTGGACTATTGTTGATTTTACATTATGTGTTTAATGAAAATATCGGCAATCTTGTTACCAGCTTAAGTATTGTGGGTGCTGCCATTGCATTGTCAATGAGAGAAAGTTTGGAAAATATTATCGCTTCCTTCATTATCTTTTTTGACAAACCCTTTACAGTAGGAGATATGGTGAAAGTGAATAATTTTACAGGTACCATTGAAAAAATTGGCTTACGTAGTACAAGAATTCGTACGCAAGAAAAAACCTATATCTCTGTTCCTAATAAGCAGATGGTAGATACTATTGTAGACAATATTAGTTTAAGAACAGAGCGTAAGTTTGAAATGGATATCCAATTAAGTGTGCAAACAACAGCTGATGCTATTGGTGCTTTTGCAGATCACCTTAGATCTTTTATCAAACAACAAGCTGGTGTGATTAATGCGGTAGTAGTTTTAACTGATGCTGGGAAACAAGCGCATATCATTCATGCAGAAGTGTATGTTACTATGAGTATTGATATAACTGCTTTTCAAATAATAAGAGAGCGTATAAATTTAGAAGCGATATCCTATGCCAATCACCATCAGATTCAATTTGCTGAACAATAATAAATTCTTACAAACTTTCTTTTAAGTGCGTCAAGAAGCTTTTGATATTTTTTAAGCTATTCAATAAAGCCATATCCTTATCTGCTTTTTCCTTATTATTTTTCAAATAAGTTTTAGCACCATCTATTGAATATTTTTTCTCCCTTAACAAGAAATAAATTTGCTTTAAGAATTCTATATCCTGAGACCTGAATAATCTATCTCCCTTTCTTGTTTTACGTGGTTGTAATTGTTTAAATTCTTTTTCCCAGTATCTAATTAATGAAGTATTTACATTAAACCAAGTAGCTACTTCTCCAATAGGGTAGTATAACTTTTTTGCCAATATCTCTGCACTAGGTACTTGTAATTTGTCCATGTCCCCTTCCATTGAAGCGAATGATTTTCTACCTCTTTTTTGTAAGACCGCGCTCGCTTTATATTGCATACTTGTTCTAGAAACTGTTGGTAATGTTTCCTCAGCAACTATAGAATGGTCTTCTTCTTTTACTACTGCTTTTAGTGCAACTGTTTTTGGCTTTTTAAAATTTTTAGAACTTGCTGGGGCTGCAATATGCACCGGTTGAGGTGTATCGTTACCAAATAAATCTAATTGCTGCAAGTGTTTAGCCATATTTCAAAGTTACTATACAATTCTTTGACAGATAAGACTATAGCAGATTGGTGGATAAATTGTTAAGTATAGTGTAATTTTGCATATGCGTATTTTTATTGATACAAAAGCTACTTGGAATTTGCCCAGTGTATTGGTGCATCAAGTGGTGATTGATTTGATTACTGCGGAAATCCAATTGCCTTCAGCTGAAATAATTGTTGTGTCTGATGGATTTAATGGAATTTTACCTCCAGGGGCTAGTTTGATGAGTACAATGGAAGCCGAAAACCTTTTGATCAATTGCACCAATGCTGTCATTATACATTTTGGTTTGGTTTTTAAAGGAGCTGAACATTTTCCTCAATATTTTATTGATCTAACCAATCCGAAGCATTTAAAAGAGGGCTTTTTAGCTAATTGGATAGCACAAATAAATTATCATAAAACTATTAAAAAGGCTCGTAGGGTTTTTGGATGGTTGGATTTGCCATCCCCTAGTTTACCTAGCTATGAATGGTCTGAATTAGCTATGGCAAAATCTCGTAATTCAGGAGGCGACAACTATTTTATGGCCTTTGTTCCTTTATCAGAAATAGTGTCTACACTTAAAGAGTTTTCTATTTTTAAAAAATGGCAACAAACAAGTATGGCCATACTATTTATTTGCGAAAATCAAAAGGAATTATCTAATGCAGAGTCATTGGTTAAAGGGTATAAATATAGAAATGCGGTATTTTTTAAAACCCTTGAAAACCTTGACCTGATTGATTTTGCAGCTGCTTATACTACCCTTTGGAGTACATCTATACATTATTATACTCGTATGATACAATGGTCTGCGGGATTGGGAGTTCCTATATTAATGAATAGTACATCCAACTGGTCTGTTGCATTTACAAAAGCAGGAGAATGTTTTAATTTCTCTGAAACTATGGGTCTTTCCAATCATTTCAAATTATACTATAAAGACGAAGTGTATAAACAAACCAGAGCCAACCATGGCCATGCTTGGTTCAACCAAATGAAGCAAGATGGTCTTACCATAAAAAATGGTATTTTTGCCCAATAAATTTAATTATGCATCAATCTAATATTAACGTTCAAATTAGCTTGGACGAACAAAAAATTCCACAACAAATTCAATGGTCTGCAACAGATAGTTCTGCTCAAGAAGCACAAGCTGCTAGAGCCATGATGCTTACTTTTTGGGACCCTACAGATAAAACTGCCTTGAGAATAGATTTATGGACCAAAGAAATGATGGTAGACGAGATGGCCGATTTCTTTTATCAAAATCTAATGGGAATGGGTGATACTTATATGAGAGCGACCCAAGACAAAGCATTATCAGATGAATTTAAAAATTTCGCTAAGTCTTTTTTAGTGAAATTTAAAGAGAGTCAATTGAAACAAAACAATACTAAATAATTACCCTTATGAGTTTAGAAGAAAAAGTAATGTCTTTGATGAAAGACGCTATGAAAAGTAAAGATGAAGCAACATTAAGAGGTTTAAGAGCGATCAAAGCTGAAATCATTAAAGCTAAAACAGATCCAGGTGCGAATGGTGCAATTAACGAAGACACTGAAATAAAATTGTTACAAAAATTAGTAAAGTCTCGTAAAGATTCTTTGACTATTTATGAGCAACAAAATAGAGCAGACTTAGCTGCTAAAGAAATAGAAGAAATTGCAGTGATTGAAAAATTCTTACCAGCTCAAATGAGTGAGGAAGAAGTGACTGCTGCAGTGAAAGCTATCATAGAGCAAGTGGGTGCTGCTGGTCCTCAAGACCTTGGAAAAGTTATGGGTGTAGCATCTAAGCAATTGGCTGGAAAAGCAGCAGGAAACGTTATTTCAGCAGTTGCTAAAAATTTATTGACAGCCTAGTATGTGGATTGATATACTTTCTGGTACCATTTTGATTCTTGCTATTTTGCAAGGATATAGAAATGGATTGATCAAAGCTGTGATATCTTTTTTCTCTCTTTTTCTTGGATTGATTTTGGCTTTTCAATGTGCAGGATATGTTGCTGATTTATTAAAAGCACACACAAAAATTGCTTCACATTGGTTGCCTTTTATTGCTTTTTTAGTGGTATTGATTGGAGTAATGATTTTATTAAAAATGATTACAGGTATCTTGCAACAATCTGCTGAATGGTTATTGTTGGGATGGTTGAATAAATTATTGGGCATGGTTTTATATGCCTTGATATATGGTACCATTTTAAGCGCATTGCTCTATTTTATGATCTTACTTGGAGTAGTTGAAAAATCTAGCATAAAAGATAGTTTTAGCTTCCCTTATCTAGAATCTTGGTGGCCCTATTTTATGAAAAAGTTAAGTTTATGGATTCCTTCTATTAAATCTAGTTTGACCACTTTACTTTAAGGTTATTTAATCTGAATCATTTATCTTTAAAGCATGGACTACGAAATTAAAAAAGAAGGCAAATTTGAATACCTAGAAGTAGGTGAGGGAGAGGTGTTGATGCTATTGCATGGACTTTTTGGAGCATTGAGTAATTTTTCTGATTTAATTGAGCGTTTTAGAACGACTCATAAGGTGGTGGTACCTTTATTACCTTTATTCGATTTAGATATTTTACATACTAGTGTAACTGGTTTAGCCAAGCATGTTGATCAATTTATTGAACACAAAGGTTACGATCAAATTCATTTATTAGGAAATTCTTTAGGCGGTCATGTTGCTTTAGTGCATGTATTAAAACATCCCGAAAAAATAAAGTCATTGATTTTAACTGGAAGTAGTGGCTTATTTGAAAATGCCATGGGAGATACTTACCCAAAGCGCGGAGATTATGAATATATCAAAAATAAAACTGCTTTAACCTTTTATGACCCTAGTTTAGCAACCAAAGAATTAGTGGATGAAGTTTTTGAAATCACTAAAAACAGAATTAAAGTAATTAAAATTATTGCTTTGGCTAAAAGTGCTATTAGAAATAATTTGGGAGACGAGCTAAAACAAATTCAAAAACCTACTTTATTAATCTGGGGAAAGAACGATACAGTAACACCGCCATTTGTGGCCGAAGAGTTTCATAAATTGATTTCACATAGTCAACTGCATTTTATTGATAAATGTGGTCATGCACCAATGATGGAAGTTCCTGGTGAATTCAACGATTTATTGGATAATTTTCTTCAATCATTGCCAAAATAAATTTCATGATTGCCTCTAGTATAGCAGTTCAGAGTTTTCCTATGATGCGCCTAGAAGATAAGGCGGGCTTTGTTTTGCAAAACATGGAAGATTTTGATGTCCAAGAATTGGTAGTCATCAAAGATGATTATTATATTGGATTAGTCAATAAAGAAGATGTACTAGATATACCTGAAGAACAATCAATTGCTTCAATTGCAGATAGTTTTCAGAGAATAGGTGTTCTAGGTGCTGCGCATATTACAGCAGTATTAGATCATTTTGCAAAACACCATTTAAGTATCTTGCCAGTTTTAAATGAACAACAAGAATGTGTTGGTGTAGTACCTCAGAAAAATCTGAATGAAATGTTGGCCTTGTATTTAGGCGTTGCTCAACAAGGTGCTATTTTAGTATTTTCTGTTTCCCCATATCAATATTCCTTGGCCGAAATGAGTAGAATTGTTGAATCTAATAATGCTCAAATTGTACAATTGAATTCTATTTTTGACGAAGCTACCGGTGCTTATATTATTACCATAAAGATTAACAAAGAGGAAGCACAATCTATTGTTGCTACTTTTCAGCGTTATGAATATCAGTTGCTTCATTATTTTGGTAATACGCCTGTTAATAATGACATTGAAGATCATTATCACCATCTAATGAATTATTTAGATGTTTAAACCTTGTGTTTTATTTTTCTTTTTTAGTATTGCTTTCGCATTTTCTGCTAAGGGCCAAATTGTAATTCGTTCAATTACTATCAAAGGGAATAATAAAACTAAAGATTATATTATTCAAAGAGAATTACCTTTCAAAATTGGATCAACTGTTGCTACAGATTCTTTAGCGTCTTTGATTTCACTAGCACAATATCAGATTTTTAATACCAGTTTATTTAATGAAGCCAAAGTGGAATCTATTATGGTGGATAGTACCACTGCCGATGTGTTGATTCATGTTAAAGAACGCTGGTATTTATTTCCACTCCCTTATTTTAGATGGGTAGATAGGAATTTCAGTCAGTGGTGGAATCAACAAAATAGAAGTTTGGATAGGGTGAACTATGGCATGAACTTTAGGCAGAGCAATTTTTCAGGTAACAATGATCGCTTAGTGATTGGTTTAATTACAGGCTATACGCATCAAGCCATTCTTAGATATCAAATTCCTTTTATTGATAAAAAATTGCAATGGGGTGTTGGAGCAGGACTACAATACTACACTCAAAAAGAAATCAATTTTACAACAATTGCAGATAAACAAGTTTTTTATAAATCTGATCGCAATTTAAGAGAGGGTTTTAGAGCTAATGTTAATCTATCTTATAGACCTAATTTATTTGAAAGATTTAATTTTCAACTGGGTTTGGGTGAAGAGCAAATCTCAGAGGAAGCTTTTGTAAAAGCACCAAGCTTACTTCCTACTTTAAATAAATCCATGCGATATGCAGATTTTACAGTAGGGTATGTTAAAATGAAATTTGATT
>JALRFB010000045.1 GCA_023256555.1 Sediminibacterium sp.
CACTTTCAGGGATAAACTGATTAATCTCTCTTTCTCTTTCGGCAATTAATCTTACTGCAACACTTTGAACTCTACCTGCACTCAAACTTTTTTGCATTCCAATTTTGCGCCATAATACAGGGCTTAGCTCAAAACCAACAATTCTATCTAATATTCTTCTTGCTTGTTGTGCATCCACCAAATCCATATTAATTCTTCTAGGATTCTCTACTGCTTTTTTGATTGCAGGAGCGGTGATTTCATGGAAAACAATACGCTTGGTTTTCTTTGGGTCAAGACCTAATACTTCTGCCAAATGCCAACTAATACTTTCTCCTTCACGGTCCTCATCCGATGCCAACCAAACCTCTTTGGCTTTCTTGGTCATGGATTTCAATTCTTTCACCACTTTTTCTTTTTCTGATGGTACTATATATTTTGGCAAAAATTTGTTCTTCATGTCGATGCCCATATCATTTTTTTCCAAATCACGGATATGACCATAGCAACTTCTTACTTCAAATTCTTCCCCTAAAATCTTCTCAATCGTCTTCGCTTTTGCGGGAGACTCCACTATTAATAAGTTCTTTGACATGGGTGCAATATTATAGTATTCAATCAAAAAATAAAAATACCGAGCTTCTAGGAAGCTAAAAATTGGACAATTTGGTCGATAACTGGCTGCGTTTTATATATTTTATTATGACCTAACTCATTGGTTATCAAGAATTCAGTATTCTTTGGCTGTTTATTTTTAAAATTTTCCAAATCTTTATAGGGGCAAACAGGGTCGTCTTGACTATGAACCCATAGCACTTTTCCCTTAAAATGTTCAATAGCTCGGTCTGCTTCATAATAGCTCATTGGCTTGGAAGCCAATGACTCTACTAATTGTATAAAAGCTAGTTTGAGCTCTTTGCTAAAGCGCATCAAGTTAAAAAAGCCTTCAAAAGTGGTAGTCGTTTTAGTAGCTGGAGCGATCAACACAAATTTATGAGTTTCAGGGGCTTCAATGGTCTCTGCAATTAAAGCGAGGGTTAATCCACCTAAAGAATGACCTATAAAATGATCCACCGGACCAAATGCCTTCATGATCGCATTTATTGCTTCTTTATATATTAATACATTAATATACTTTCCTTGGCTTCTTCCATGACCAGGAGCGTCAAATCCAATTACTCTAAAACCTTCTTTTAACAAAGGTTGAATATATTGTTCAAACTTGTAGAAATAGCTAGCATAACCATGAGCAATAAGGACTGTTTTGCCATTTGGGTGAGCAGGTATCCATTCAAATCCTTTTAATAATAGCTCTTTATTCAATTCTAGACTAATCTTGTTTGCCTGATGAAAGATGGCAGGGGCTTTGGTCTTTTTGTATTTTGGATAAGGGGTGCAAAATAGATCGAAAGCAATTTCAGCAGCTTTATTGGGAGATAATATGGCTAGGGTCTTGAATTTAGTTCTTAAGTATTTTAAATACACTCTCTCTGAAAACCCTTGCTTTGCCATTTTCTAAATTTTGCTGCAAAGATAGGTGCTCCTATATAGCAGTTTGGAGTTTTTTTGTATTTCGCAACTAAAAAATGGCTTAAGAGACATAGCATTCAATTAGATAGGGCTAAATTTGCACAAAATTTTAGTATAAGATTATGTATTCTATTAAAGTAAATTTTGAGCAAAAGGGATTGGAGTCAGTAACATTAGACAATATTGCTGCAGACCAAAGTCTTTTGGAAGTGATGTTGGATAATGGAATTGAATTACATCACAATTGTGGAGCTGTATGTGCATGTAGTACATGTCATTTATATGTAAACAAAGGCATGGAGCATTTGGCTGAATTATCAGACAAAGAAGAAGACTTTATTGACAGAGCAGTTAGTCCAAGAATAGAATCAAGATTAGGTTGTCAATGTGAATTGCAAGCCGGAACAGGTACAATTGAAGTGACACTGCCAGACCAAACACAATTTTTAGGAGAATAAAAAAGAAAAATAGTATGAGTCAATTTGAACCACCCATTCATTGGAACGATCACGAGGATATTGCACAAAAATTATATGAAAAATTTGGTGACGATTTTACTGAATCTAAAATTTACAGAGTTCGTTTTACTGACTTATTAGAATGGGTATTAAGTTTACCCCATTTTGAAGGCAAGAAAGAGGAGTCTAATGAAGGGCATTTGGAAATGATCCAAAGTGCTTGGGTATATGAGTGGAGAGATAATCAGAAATAGAGTATATTTAACTAAATCTTTCATTTGTGTTAGCCGATTTTAAAAAAATTCAATGTTTTGTTTTTGATGTAGATGGTGTGTTAACCAATGGCACATTACTAATCATGCCAGGAGGTTTGATGGCTAGAACAATGAATATAAAAGATGGTTATGCAATTCAATTAGCCATAAAGAAAGGGTATAAGATTTGGGTAATTTCTGGAGGTAATTCAGAAGAAGTGAAAGATCGTTTGAATAGATTGGGGGTAGAAGATGTATTTATGAAAGTTGCTGATAAAGCATCATTATTAAAGGAATTAGCTATCATCAATAATGTATCCCTAGAAAATGTCTTGTATATGGGGGATGATATGCCTGATTATGAATCTATGCAAATAGTAGGAGTTCCTACTTGTCCTGCAGATGCAGTGAATGAAATTAAATCAATAGCCAAATATAAGGCAGTAGCAAAAGGGGGCGAGGGCTGCGCTAGAGAAGTTATAGAAATGACTTTAAAACAAAATGATCATTGGGATTTAATTGATCATATCAAAGCACAGTAAATTAAAATTAATCATTTTGAAAGTACTTTTATATTTTCTAAAACTAGTTCGATGGCCCAATTTGCTTTTTATCATATTAGCTGAATTATTATTTCACTTTTGCATCTACAAGCCTTTGTTTCCTGAAATGGGGAATACAGCAGATGGTCCATTTTACATCATTCTCTTAACTTATATTTTTATTGCAGCTGCAGGATATATTATCAATGATTATTTTGATGTGAACATAGACCAAGTAAATAAGCCGAGAAAGGTTGTGGTCGGAGAACATATAAGCAGAAGATGGGTGATTTTCTGGCATATGATTTTTAGTTTATTGGGCATTTATTTATCTACGATCGCTTTTTCGTTCAAAGATTATTGGCATATTCATTTGGCTAATTTAACAACCATTTTATTTTTATGGTTTTACTCCACCAATTTTAAAAAAGATTTTTTAGTAGGCAATGTGGTAATTGCAGTGTTGACTGCTTGGTCAATAGCAGTAGTATATTTTTCTAAATTCACCATAACTGAATTGATTCATCCTCCAATTCACTCTTCAGCACATCTAAGATTTTTCAAATTGATGTTATTGTATGCTGCGTTTGCATTTATTTTAACCTTGGTTAGGGAAGCATTAAAAGACATGGAAGACATTGAAGGAGATGAAAAATTCGGTTGTAAAACTTTGCCTATTGTTTGGGGATTGATGCCCACAAAAGTTTATGTGGCGGTATGGTTAATGGTGGTTGTTATTTCTTTAGCCATTATTCAATTATATGTATTGCCTTTTGGTTGGTGGGTTAGTATAATATATTGCTTAGTTTTTATCATTGCCCCATTGGTATATGTTTTGGTAAGGTTGCCAAAATCATTTTCAAGTAGTGATTTCACAGCACTAAGTTTCTGGATAAAAGTGGCTATGCTTGCGGGTATATTGTCCATGTCATTTTTCTATTTCTTATTTTAATTTTTCATGAGTCAAATTATTTTAGCATCCCAGTCACCTAGAAGAAAAATGCTTTTAGAGTGGGCGGAGATTCCTTTTGAAGTAGTAGTGGCTGATATTGACGAAGTTTATCCTAAAACCTTGTCAAAGCAGCTAGTTCCAGAATATATAGCAGCAAATAAAGCATTAGCGACCAAAGATAAAATTTCGAATTCGGATGTTTGCATCATTGCAGCGGACACCATTGTGTTATTGAATGACGAAATTTTAGGCAAGCCGAAAGATACCGCAGACGCTATCAAAAGTTTGGAAAAACTTTCAGGTAAAATGCATGAAGTGATAACTGGTGTAGCAATTTATTATAAGGATCAAATGCATCAACTTAGCCAAACTACAAAAGTGCGTTTTCATTCTTTGACAAAAGAACAAATTGAATTTTATGTAACTAATTACAAGCCTTTTGACAAAGCAGGTGCTTATGCCATACAAGAATGGATAGGTGTGATTGGCATTGAATCCATTCAGGGTGATTTTTACAATGTTATGGGACTACCTGTTAGTACCTTGGTACAAAAAATCAAAGAATTGGGTGTGATTTAATTTACAACCAGTTGAATTGAATATCTAATTCCACATCAGGGTGTAAACTTCTTTCTACTGGACAGGTTCTACCTACACGTTCTAATATTTCTTTAGACTTTTCATCTAGGTTCAATGCTGGCATCGTCGCGTGCACTATAATTTTACCAATTCTTCTAGGATCAGAAACCATTACTTTAGTGACTTCAACTTTTGCTCCATCTAAAGCAATATCCATTGACTCCGCTTTGATACCCATAGTAGTTATTAAACATGCACCTAAACCAGTAGCAATTAAATCGGTTGGCGAAAATCTTTCTCCTTTTCCTTTATTATCTGTAGGGGCATCTGTTTCAAAAACGCTTCCACTTTGTAAATGTAAACAAGTGGTTCTTAAATTAGACTCGTATGTTACTGTTGCTGTCATAAGACTAAATTTTGATGTACTATTTATACAAATTTACGATTTTATTCCCCTTAAGTCTTGTATTTTTGCAGGGTTAATTGACAAAGCAAGTATGCAAGAGTTACCCGTAGTTCCAAGTGAACAAGATACAAGAATAAAGAAGCCAGACTGGTTAAGAGTGAAGTTGCCTATAGGGGAAAGTTACAAACATGTTCGCGGTTTAGTGGATACGCATAAATTACATACAATATGTGAAAGTGGCAATTGCCCAAATATGGGTGAATGTTGGGGAGAAGGTACTGCTACATTTATGATTTTGGGGAATATCTGTACACGTAGCTGTCAGTTTTGTGCAGTAGCAACAGGCAGACCCAAGCCAGTGGAATGGGACGAACCTCAGCGTGTTGCTGAAGCAGTTTTCTTGATGAAAGTGAAACATGCTGTTTTAACTAGTGTAGACAGAGATGAATTGCCAGATGGTGGTTCTACTATTTGGTATAATACCATCAAAGCAATCAAAGCATTAAGTCCTGAGACCACATTGGAAACTTTGATTCCAGATTTTAGAGGTATACAAGATCAAATTCAAAGAATCATTGACGCTGCTCCTGAAGTGGTGAGCCATAATATGGAAACAGTGGAAAGAAATACCAAGAGAGTTCGTGTACAAGCAAAATATAGAAGAAGCTTAGATGTATTAGAGACTTTGAAAAAAGGGGGCATGCGCACTAAGACTGGTTTAATGTTGGGCATTGGAGAAGAGAAAGATGAAATCATTCAAACTATGAAAGACTTGGTGAATGTTGGATGCGATGTGATTACATTGGGCCAATATTTGCAACCTACTAAAAAGCATTTGCCAGTACAACGCTTCGTTCACCCTGATGAATTTAAAGAACTAAAAGCGATTGGCTATGAATTAGGTTTTGATTACGTAGAGAGTGGCCCATTGGTAAGATCCTCTTATCATTCAGAAAAACATGTCATTCCAGGATGGGGTAGAGCGAAATGGCAAGAAGAATTAGCATTGAATAAGTAATTGCTTTACATCATAAAAAGAAAGCCTTTCGATTGAAAGGCTTTCTTTTTGACTAGTCCCACATTAGGGCGGAAGCGCCGAGAATGGCGGCATCTGATTCTTTCAAATGACTAAGTAATATTTTTACTTTGTTTTCAAAGATTTCAATCACATTAGCTTCCATATGTTCTCTTGTTGGTTTTAAGATCATATCGCCTGCTTTGGTTAATCCACCAAATAAGATAATGGCTTCTGGGCTGGAGAACATTACAAAATTGGCTAAAGACATACCTAAGATTTTTCCGGTAAATTCAAATACTTCTTTAGCTACTTCATCATCTTTTTGTGCAGCTTCAAAAACATCCTTTGAAGTAATTTTATCAACAGGAATATTTCTTAATAAACTTGGGCGATCTGTTGTTTTCAAAATCTCCATAGCAGATTGTGCAACGCCTGTAGCTGATGCATAACTTTCTAGAGATCCTTTTTTACCAGTACCTGGATGCAATCTTCCATCAGGTATAATAATAGTATGTCCAAGTTCGCCTGCAAAACCATCGTGACCGTAAATTAATTGACCATTCGCAACAATCCCGCTACCAACGCCTGTGCCTAAAGTAATCATGATAAAATCCTTCATTCCTTTAGCAGCACCATACATCATTTCACCTACTGCTGCAGCATTTGCATCATTGGTTAATTTAACAGGTAATTTGAATTTATCTTGTACCATTTTGGCAAATGGGATCACACCTTTCCAAGGAAGGTTAGGAGCGTATTCAATAGTGCCTGTATAAATATTTCCATTAGGTGCACCTATACCAATACCCTTGATTCTTCCAACGCCACCTACTTTTTCAATTAGCTCACTTAATCTAACATACAATTCATCAATAAAAGTATGTACTTGTTCGTGGGTATTTGTAGGCATGGAACTAGAGTGTAGTACATTGCCATCCTTATCTACAATACCATATTTGGTTCCAGTACCGCCTATATCTACACCTATTACATATGAATCCATTATCGAATATTTATTTAAATGTTTAAAATATTAATGTCCACCTTTTGCTTCAGCATCTTCATAATTGATACCTTGTTTTTTCAAAATACCTTTTACTGCAATTGCAAAAATTAAGATATAAGTAAAACAAGCTACTGGTACCCAGAAAGAATTATGAATACCAAAACCTGGCTGGTCTAAATGAGATGATTGTAAGAAATCAGATAATTTACCTTGGATAGGAGGGATAATACCACCACCTAAAATCATCATAATTAAGAATGCTGCACCTTGAGTTGTGTACTTGCCAATACCTGCAATAGACAAAGCAAAAATAGATGGCCACATAATTGAACATGCGATACCTCCTGTTAAAAATGCATAAATTGCTAGATCTCCTTTGGAGAAAATTCCCACTAACATAGATGCGACACCAATTAAACTAAATATTAATAAAGTTTTTGCTGGTTTGTCTTGACTTAAGAAAAATGCGATGATTTGAAT
>JALRFB010000046.1 GCA_023256555.1 Sediminibacterium sp.
ATATTTCCAATAAAAATCTCTTAAAGTAGTATCCGCATCAGTTAAGAATACAATTGACTTATCATTTCTATTTCTAATTTTAGAAATATCTTCAAAATTATTTAAGATTGGTTTGTCCAAACTTCTTCCTTGCATGGTTCTTCCAGCAGGAGCAACTGCATTTGGATCATATACAGCATGCTTCACCGTGTCAATAGCAATATCTACTGGATCAATACCATAGAACCATCCTCTCCAGAACCAATCTAAATCCTCTGCACTTGCATCTTCCATTATTCTAAATAAATCTGCAGGAGTTGGATGCTTAAACGCCCATCTTCTAGCATATTCTTTAAATGAATAATCAAACAATTCACGACCCATAATAGTTTCGCGCAAGATATTCAATGCAGTACCAGGTTTAGCATAAGCATTTGGACCAAACTGAATAATATTTTCGCTATTCGTCATGATTGGCTCTAATTGATCCTTAGGCAATTTCATATAATCTGCAATTGTCCATGCTGGCCCACGACGTGTTGGAAATTTATTATCGTATAATTCTTCAGTTAAGTATTCCACAAAAGTATTTAAACCTTCATCCATCCAAGACCATTGACGCTCATCAGAGTTTACAATCATTGGAAAGAAATTATGACCTACTTCATGAATAATTACCCCTAACATTCCATTCTTAGTGGCTTCTGTATAAGTGCCATCTTTCTCTGTACGTCCATAATTGAAACAGATCATTGGATACTCCATTCCATTCGCAGCTTCAATAGATTGAGCTACTGGATAAGGATAAGGAATAGAGAATTTTGAATAAGTTTTGATAGTATGTGCCACTACTTTAGAAGAAAACTTACGGTATAAACCATAAGCTTCTTTACCATAAGCACTCATACTCATTACTTTCTTGCCTTCTACATCTGTTGCTAAAGCATCCCAGATAAATTTACGGCTACTACCAAATGCAAAGTCACGAACATTTTCTGCTTTGAAAACCCAGGTTTTTGTTGTTGTTGCTTTATTTTTTTCAGCAGCTTTAGCCTCCTCTAAAGTAACCACTTCAACTGGTTCTTTATAAGAAGTCAAAGCTTTGTTCCATCTAGCTAATTGAGCAGCAGACAATACTGCAGGATAGTTTTGACACTCTCCTGTTGCCATTACAACATGGTCGCCAGGAACTGTGATCGCTACATTGAAATTACCAAAAGTCAAAGCAAACTCTCCTCTACCAGTAAACTGATGATGTTGCCAACCTTGGAAGTCAGAATACACTGCTAATCTTGGATACCATTGAGTCATAGTAAACAAGTAATTACCATCTTCAGGGAAGAATTCATATCCACCTCTTCCCGCTACTGTCATTCTATCAGTTATCTTATAATTCCAATCTATTTTAAATATAAATTTTTGACCTGGTTTTAATGCAGCTGGCAATTCAATACGCATCATTGTTTTATTCACTGTATACTTTAAATTTTTACCTAAAGCATCAGTCACTTTTAAGATATTATCTCCTAAACCATTGTCTGTTTTTTCCTCCAATAATTTATCAATTGAATTTGGAGACATCGCTCTACCTAAAGTTGACCCTTCAGGATAGCCCGCATTTTTTACTGTGCTATGTTCATTCTCATCTAACTGTAACCAGATATACGTTAATACATCTGGAGAGTTATTGAAATAAGTTACCGTTTCAGCACCATGTAAGATTAAATTCTTTTCATCCAAAGTTGCCTTGATATCATAATCTGCTCTTTGTTGCCAATACTTTGGACCAGGAGCACCACTCGCAGTTCGATATTCATTGGGAGTTGGCAAAATAGTTCCTAATTGCTCAAATTTGTTACCATGATTTGAGTTAGGATTGTTACGGATGTCTTGTGCATGTGTTGTTGCAACAAAAACCATCACTGAAAAACCAAGCGTTAATAGCTTCTTCATTGATTATAATTTTCAATTAAAAAAAAGATACAAGTCTTTCCCATACCATCGCGGCAGCCAACAAAAAACTTATTCCTGAAATCACTTGAATAAATCGTCTTCTATTGAGCTTTAAAAGGGATACGAATATAAATGAAATTATTAAAATTACACTAACGATGAGTAGTTGACCTAGCTCGAGACCTATATTAAAAGAAAGCAGTGGAACTACAATGGACTCCTCTTTTCCTAATAGGCTTCTCAAATAATTACTAAAACCCAAACCATGAATTAAGCCAAAAAACAGGGCAAAAAAGTAAATTAGGGGGTATTTTGACTTAAAATCGAAGCTTTTTACCCAAAAATTGGCAATTGCAGTAATTAAAATAGTAATTGGGATAAGCAATTCAATCAAATTAATTGGAAGGCTTATCCATTGAAGAACACTTAAAGCCAAAGTGATTGAATGGCCCAAAGTAAATGAAGTTACCAAAACAAGCAATTGTTTCCAGTCAGTCCAAATATATCTTGCTGTTAAAGCTAGAATAAATAAAATATGATCCGAACCTCTTAAATCTATAATATGTCTAAAACCCAAATGCAAGTATATTTGAAAATCATTCATTAAAACTAATTTTGTGGTGTTAAATTAATGAAGACCTTTGTAAACATCAAATAAATTACATGAGCTGGATTAGTTTTAAACCTTTGATCACATGGATGATTGCTTTATTTCATCCTTTTTTTATTTCAGTAATCGATATTCAACATAATAATAAAGAAGCTACACTTGAAATTAGCGTGCGAACATTCACTGACGATTTGGAAAAAATGATTAATAAAGAATATCACACTAAAATTGATATATCTGATCCAAAACAAAAAGCAAAAGCCAATGTTTTGATACAACAATATATTCAGAAGAAACTAGTACTTACTGCAAATGGAACTAAATCTTCACTTGACTTTGTAGGCTTTGAAATTCAATCAGAAAGTACTTGGTCTTATTTTGAAGTAAAAAACATTCAACAGTTAAAGCAGTTAAATGTTTTTTGTGAGCTACTTTTTGGAATCGACCCTCAGCAAATAAACATATTTCATGTTAATTCCAATGGTGTACGTAAAAGTTATGAATTGGCATCACCAAAGAACAATACTCAATTTATTTTTTAAGCAACAATACCTCGAACGGTATGGTTTCCTGATCTCTAGTTGTAGGATTTAGGAAGGGTAAGCTCAACATGGTAACATGAAATCTTCTTGACTCAAATTGAACCTTGCTATTAGGAAACTGCTTTAACAGAACAGAGTCGTTTACTTTATCAGTCACTACTAAATTTCCTTCTTTTAGTTGAAGACTATCTTCTTCTATTTTGAAAACATGTTGCCCATAAAAATGCATTGCATAGCTATTGGGTATTTTATGTAATACTATGGAAGATTTATCCCAAGCCTTTTGGCTAATTTGTTTCACCATTTGATTACCTAATTGATAGGGCAATAAATTGGGATAAAACTGCGTATTCATCACTAGGTTCACTCCTACCCAAAGTATAATGGCACTATAAAACCATTTCTGCCCCATTGTAAATTTTGAACGCAATAAAACTAATAATAGAAACAATATCAATAAAGAAATAAATAAAAGAACAATTGGTGCTTTTCCAAATGGAATGGAAAGTATTACACCCACTACTATAATAAACAGCAAGAACAATCCTAGATGAAATTTATATAAAGCCTTAACCCATTTACTTATAGAGGCATTGTTCCAAAGCATTTTTTCCCAATGAGCTGCTGTTAAAATTGCCGCTAATGGGAATACCACAAATATATAATGAGGCAATTGTGCTTGACTTCTAGAAAGTACTAAATAGGTAAATACAAAACCAAAAAAGCTAATTCTTTCAGTAGCTGGACGAAAGATCCCTTCTTTAACTATAGCAATAAACTTTGCAAATAAAGCCCATAAAAAAACAAATATCCAAGGCAAAAAACTCCAAAACATATTCTCTAACAAGAAAGTGAAATAGCCCATTTCTTTAAAAGCATTCTCGCCTGTATATCTTCCAAAACTCTGGGTCCAATAATAAAATTTAACCCCTGATTGTATGGGATGATGATTGATGATCTTACCAGGATGTAGATCGAATTGTTGATACAAGCCCCAAGTCATTGGGAATAATAAAACAGCTATCAAAACAATGCCTAGTAAATAAATTGGTTTGAAAAAGTAGGACCAATCTTTTTTGCAAAACCATTCTGGTGCAAAACAAAGTATAGGAACCACTAAGGCAATTGGACCCTTAGTCATCATGCCCCCCGCTATGGCAAGTACTCCAATAAAGAAATATTTAGTTTGTTTAGTAGTATTCCAAAAAGCAATAGCTGCAATAGCGGTCATTACCCAACCTACTAACATAGTATCTGTTCTTACATCATGTGCAATTAAGAAAAAAGCTTGACTTGAAGCCAATATCAAAGTAGCTATTCTTGCGGTAGTAGTGGAATAATATAATTGAGCAAATTGATAAGTCGAATACAATGCCAATCCCAAAAATATTAAAGATGGAATACGATAGGCCCAATCATAGATACCAAAAAATTTCATTGACAAGGCAGACAACCAAAACAACATAGGTGGCTTGTCAAGATAATCTGCATTCAAATCAAATATTTGTAGATAAGAATGCTTCTCTAACATTTCTCGACTAATTGAAGCATATTGAGCAGCATCCACATCCATTAAAGGAATCATGTATGCGCCAATAAGATAAACTGATAATATAGCAGTCAAACTAATGATGAAACTATTCTTATGCATGTTGATTCCATTTATTAAATAATGAGCCACTTATCCATCCAATAACTATTCCAATAATTGATCCTACAAAAACATCTAATGGATAATGTACACCAACATATACCTGCGCATAAGCAATGATTGCTGCCCAGATAAAAAATAACCAAGTATATCTTTTAAATAAAGGTTGAAGTGTCATAAAAATAAACATAGCCAAACCAAAATGATTTGCTGCATGAGATGAAGTAAAACTAAACCCTCCTGAACAATGATCTAATAACAATCTACACTTACCTATCATCATGGGATCTGCACAAGGTCTTAACCTCTGGATCAATGGCTTGAAAATACTACTACTAATTTGATCTGTAAATGTCACATTAAGCACTGCTAATAATAGCCATTTCCAAGTGATCTTACCCCATTTGATGAATAAATACACCAAAATAACAGCATAAAAAGGATACCAGTTATTGGCATTTCTGCACCAAGGAAGTAGTTTATCCAATAATGGATGGGTCCAAACTCCATTGATTAAGCTGAATAAAGCCTGATCTTTTGCCAAAAGGGATGCCCAAATGCTATTTGTCATGCCATAAAGATACAAGAAGTGGAAAAATTTGAAGTAAATTTGCTACTCAATTCAAACAATTATGGCATTAATTAAAAGCATATCTGGATTTAGAGGGACTATTGGTGGTAAACCTAATGATAATCTGACTCCTTTAGATATGGTGAAATTTGCATCTGCTTATGGAAGCTGGTTGAATTCCAAGTCTGCTGGTAAAAAGAAAGTAGTGGTGGGAAGAGATGGAAGAATGAGTGGGAATATGGTAGAAGCGATGGTGGAACAAAGTTTAATGGCTTTGGGGATTGATGTGATTCATTTAGGATTGAGCACCACTCCTACTGTAGAAATGGCAGTAGTATTTGAAAAAGCAGATGGTGGTATTATCTTGACAGCTAGTCATAATCCAAAAGAATGGAACGCACTAAAATTATTGAATGAGAAAGGAGAATTTGTTAGTGCTGAAGAAGGGAAAACCATCTTGAGTATCGCAGCCAATGAAAATTTCAATTATGCAACTATAGATGAACTTGGTAAAATTATTTCAGACAACAATAGTTTAGAAAAACATATTCAAGCAATTCTTCAATATCCATTAGTCAATAAGAAAGCAATTGAAGCGGCTAATTTCTCTGTTGTAGTAGATGCCATTAACAGTTCTGGCGCATTTACAGTTCCAGCATTATTAAAAGCTTTAGGTGTTAATAATATTACGGTTTTAAATGAGGAAATGACTGGCAATTTTGCTCATAACCCTGAGCCATTAAAAGAGCATTTGACAGATTTATGTTCTACAGTAACCAGTAAAAAAGCTAGTTTGGGAATTGCTGTGGATCCAGATGTGGACAGACTTTGCTTTGTGAGCGAAGATGGTGAATTATTTGGGGAAGAGTATACCTTAGTAGCAGTGGCAGATTATATTTTGCAAAATAAAAAAGGAGCTACTGTAAGCAATTTATCTTCTACAAGAGCATTAAGAGATATTACAAAACAACATGGATGCAATTATTTTGCAAGTGCAGTGGGTGAAGTGAATGTGGTGAATATGATGAAGCAAGAAAAAGCAGTAATCGGCGGAGAAGGGAACGGCGGAATCATTGTTCCTGATTTACATTACGGAAGAGACGCTTTGATTGGTATAGCATTATTTTTAAGTCAATTAGCTACAAGCAATAAATCTGCTTCTGCATTAAGAGCTTCTTATCCTGCTTATTTTATGAGTAAGAAAAAAATGGATTTAAATGCTTCTCTTTCTTTGGACACTATCTTCAATGCTTTAGAAACTAAGTTTGCTGCATTCCCTATCAATAAAGTGGATGGCTTTAAAATTGATTTCGAAGAGGAATGGGTGCATTTAAGAACAAGTAACACAGAACCAATTATGCGTATTTATACAGAAGCGAAGTCACAAAAAGCTGCTGATGAATTAGCAGATAAGATTATCTCAATTATACATTCAATACAATAGTCAGGGATGGAAAGAATTTACTTTGACAATGCAGCTACTACAGCACTGGATCCACAAGTTTTAGAGGCCATGATGCCTTATTTAACAGAAAAATTTGGGAACCCCTCGTCCATTTATAGCTATGGCAGAGAAACCAGAATGGCAGTGGAACAGGCAAGAAAATCTGTTGCAAAAAATTTGGGTGCAAAGCCTGCTGAAATATTTTTCACTAGTGGCGGTACAGAAAGTAGTAATACGATATTGAATGCAGCAATTGTTGATTTACATTGCAAACATATTATTAGCTCTCCTATTGAGCATCATGCCACTTTGCATACAGTAGAACATTTAGCTAAAACTCATGGAGTGAAATTGTCATGGGTAAATATT
>JALRFB010000047.1 GCA_023256555.1 Sediminibacterium sp.
AGAAGCATACGAGAATTTTAAATTAGCGGAACCAATTCCTGGTAAAACCACAGATGAGCTAAGTGCTTTAGCAAAGTCATTAGGAGTGGTTATTATCGCTTCTTTATTCGAAAAAAGAGCAGAAGGTTTATACCATAATACTACGGCAGTATTAGATGCAGATGGCACTTATTTAGGTAAATACCGTAAGATGCATATTCCAGATGATCCTGCTTATTATGAGAAATTTTATTTCACACCAGGTGATTTGGGATATAAGGTTTTCAAAACTCAATTCGCCACTATTGGAGTCTTAATTTGTTGGGATCAATGGTATCCAGAAGCAGCTCGAATTACAAGTTTAATGGGTGCAGAAATGTTATTCTATCCCACTGCAATTGGCTGGGCAACTGCACAAGATGAAGCCACTAATACAGAACAATACAATGCATGGCAAACCATTCAAAGAAGTCATGCAGTTGCAAATGGTGTTCCAGTAATAAGTGTAAATAGAGTTGGTTTAGAACAAAATGGACTGATGAAATTTTGGGGAGGTAGTTTTGTTAGCAATCCATTTGGTAGTTTATTATATAAAGCATCTCACGATCAAGAAGAAGTTGCTGTAATTGATATAGATACAGAAAAATCGGATAGCTATAGAACGCATTGGCCATTCTTAAGAGATAGAAGAATTGATTCTTATGGCCCTATTGTAAAAAGATATATAGATGATGAAGAATAATACTTTAGAAATATTTGTCGGTCAAACTCCCAAATCTTTAGGATATAGTTTTCCTGCAGAATTTGCAAAGCATGATGCTATTTGGTTAAGTTGGCCTCACAAAGAAGAGAGTTGGCCTGGGAAAATTGCTAGTATTTATCCTTCTTACTGCTCCTTTGTAAAAACGGTGGCTTTAACTGAAAGAGTGAATATTAATGTTGGAACAGATAAAATGCGTCAAGCTGCAGCCAAAATGTTGGAATTAGCTGGCGTGGATATGAGTAAAGTACAATTTTATTTACATCCAACTAACGATGCATGGTGTAGAGATCATGGACCAAGTTTTTTAATCCGAAATAATCCTGAACATTCCAAAGCAATTGTAGATTGGAATATCAATGCATGGGGTGGGAAATATCCTCCTTACGATTTAGATGATGTTATACCAACAAGAATTGCGGAACAATTGAACTTACCTGTTTTTTATCCTGAAATTATTATGGAAGGTGGCTCTGTAGATTTTAATGGTGCTGGAACAGTAATCACTTCCACTTGTTGTTTATTAAACCCTAATAGAAATCCTCATTTAAATCAAGCTCAGATTGAAAAATATTTAGGAGATTATTATGGAATTGAACAAGTATTATGGGTGTCTGAAGGCATTGTGGGTGATGATACAGACGGTCATATAGATGATACAGTAAGATTTGTAAATGAGGATACTGTCTTAACTGTAGTTGAATCAAATGTGCTTTCTGAAAATTTTGATTTATTGCAAAAGAACTTAAAAGAATTACATGCAATGAGATTGGCTAATGGAAAACAATTGAATATAGTTGAATTACCTATGCCTGCAGATGTGATTTATGAAGATCAATTATTGCCAGCATCTTATGCCAATTTTTATATAAGTAATGGTCACATTATTGTGCCTACTTATCGCTGTGCACAAGATGATAAAGCAATGCAAATTATTCAATCCTGTTTTCCAACAAGAGAAGTGGTGGGCATTGATTCTACTGATATAATTTGGGGGCTAGGTAGTTTCCATTGTTTGAGTCAACAAGAACCAAGTATTTAATTCATACCTATGCCAATAAAATCTTTACTAATTAGTACTTTATTCTTATCAATTGTATTAGTAGCATGTAATAATTTTCAATATAGCTCTACCAACAAGTTCTATAAGAAACAAACCAAAGACTTAGTAAAGCAAATTAAATTAGACCCATCATTGCAAATTGTAAATGATTTGCCTTCTGCAAAACAATGGGTAGGTACTACCAATTTTGATTTACGTAAACCTAATTTTGTTATAATCCATCATACTGCACAAAATTCTTGTGAACAAACACTTAGAACTTTTACTTTGGAAAGAACCAAAGTGAGTGCACATTATGTTATTTGTAAAGATGGTACTATTCATCATATGCTAAACGATTATATGCGTGCTTGGCATGGAGGGATAGCCAAATGGGGTAATAATACAGATATCAATTCTAGTTCTATCGGAATTGAAATAGATAATAATGGTTTCGAACCTTTTGAGCCTGCTCAGATAAATAGTTTATTATCTCTTTTAGAAAAATTAAAGATTCAATATAAAATCCCTGCTGAGAATTTTATAGGTCATGGAGATATTGCTCCAAAAAGAAAAGTAGATCCTAATATTCATTTCCCTTGGAATCAATTAGCTCAAAATGGCTATGGAATTTGGTATAATCCTGATAGCACTAAAAATTTGCCAACTGGGTTAAGTATTCCTATGGCTTTATCCATTGTTGGATATGATGTAGCAGATACAAGTGCTGCAATGCTTGCTTTTAAACGCCATTTTAGACAGGATAGTACTCTACAAATGAGCAAAGCTGATTCTTCTGTTTTGTCACAACTTGTTCAGAGAAAGTTGGTAGGGAACAAATAAATTAACCTGAAATTTATTGGAATTATTTGTACACTAACAAATGTTAGCGTAATTTTATACAAATCTATTTTGTATGAATTTTAGTTTTTCTGAAGAGCAGTTGATGATACAAAAAGCTGCTAGAGAGTTTGCACAACAACAATGTTTACCTGGGGTAATTGAGCGTGATGAAAAGCAAATGGTTCCCAAAGAACAATTATTACAATTAGCCAATTTAGGTTTTATGGGTATGATGTCCAGCCCCAATTATGGTGGTGCTGGAATGGATACTATTAGCTATGTTTTGGCTATGGAAGAAATTAGTAAAGTAGATTCAAGTGTTAGTGTAGCCATGAGTGTAAACAATAGTTTGGTTTGTTGGGGCTTAGAGCATTTTGCCAATGAAGCACAAAAACAGCAATACTTAGTACCCTTAGCACAAGGACAAAAAAATGGATCATTATATATTGGTGCATTCTTATTAAGTGAGCCAGAAGCAGGTAGTGATGCAACACATCAGCACACAGAAGCCAAAGATATGGGTGACCATTATGTGATTAATGGTATCAAAAACTGGATTACTAATGGTTCCACTGCAAGTGTTTATTTAGTTATTGCACAAACAGATTATACTAAAGGACATAAAGGGATCAATGCATTTATAGTAGAGAAAGATACACCAGGTATAACAGTGGGAGTGAAAGAAAACAAACTAGGTATAAGAGGAAGTGATACGCATGCTATTTCCTTTACAGATGTGAAAGTATCTAAAGACAATAGAATAGGTGAGGAAGGATTCGGTTTTAATTTTGCAATGAAAACATTAAACGGAGGTAGAATTGGCATTGCAGCTCAAGCTTTAGGAATTGCAAGTGGTGCTTATGAATTAGCATTAGCGTATAGTAAACAAAGAAAAACATTTGGCAAGCCAATACACGAACATCAAGCCATTCAATTTAAATTAGCAGAAATGGCAACGAGAATAGAAACTGCTAGATTACTTTGTTTAAAAGCAGCTTGGGAGAAAGACGAGCATTTGGATTATACTACAAGTGCAGCAATGGCTAAGCTTCATGCAAGTGATACTGCTATGTGGGTAACTACTGAAGCAGTACAAATACATGGTGGTTATGGTTTTGTAAAAGAGTTTCATGTAGAAAGACTGATGCGTGATGCTAAGATTACTCAGATTTATGAAGGAACTAGTGAAATTCAAAAGATGGTGATTGGTAGAAGCATAACAAAGTAGTAGCTTTGCCAGCAATAATCTATTATCATGTCTGTAAATGTAGGAGCATATCAATCTATTCATCAAGAACTTTTATCTAAAAATGTTCAATTGATTGCAGTAAGCAAAACAAAGCCAAATACTGATATCATAGAATTATATGAATTAGGACATAGAGCATTTGGAGAAAACTATGTACAAGAATTAATAGATAAAGCAGATCAATTACCAAAAGATATTCAATGGCATTTTATTGGACATCTACAATCTAACAAGGTAAAATATATTTCCCCCTTTGTACATTTAATTCATGGGGTAGATTCTGAAAAATTATTACAAGAAATCAATAAACAAGCTATCAAACAAGATAGAATCATTGATTGTTTGTTACAAGTGCATATTGCTACTGAAGAAACTAAGTTTGGCTTTGATGGACCTGCATTACATGAATTTTTAACCAGTGGGAGAGTAAAAGATTATAGTAATATTCGCATTCGTGGTTTGATGGGTATGGCAAGTTTTTCAGAAGATCAAACTTTATTAAGCAAAGAGTTTACTACCCTTAAATCTTATTTTGAAAATGCTAAGAAAGCGTTTTCAAATGGTCAATTTGACACACTTAGTATGGGAATGAGTGGTGATTATCAATTGGCTATTCAGCTAGGCAGTACCATGGTAAGAATTGGCAGTTTGTTATTTGGTGCCAGAAATTATTCAAAATAAAGAGTCTCCCGAAGGAGACTCTTTATATAATTTATTTCGTTTTATTATAATCAAATACCAATTGTGTAAATGCTTTTACCCCAATAATAAATCCTGATTCATCCAAATAGAAATCTGGAGTATGGTGTGGGCCTGCATTTTTAGGATCTGTTCCTTTTGGCAAAGCACCTACATTAAAGAAAAAACTTGGAGCTTTTGCAGCATAAAAAGAAAAGTCTTCAGCGCCAGTTACCCAAGTTGATTCTGATACATTTTCTTCACCTGCAGCTTTAATTAAAGATGGTAATGTTTTCTTTACTAAAGCAGGATCATTATAAGTCACTAATGTTTTAGTTTCGATATTTACATCTGCTGTTGCACCGCTGCTTTTTGCAATAGTTTCTACAGTGTGTTTGATTCTTTGGTGAACTTCTTCTTGCATTTTTGAATCCAAGGTTCTAATGGTGCCAGTCATTTCTGCAGTTTCTGGAATAATATTTGATCTTACTCCACTATTGATAGTACCTACTGTAATAACCAAAGGAGCTTTAGTTAAATCCATTTGTCTGCTTACAATATGTTGCAAACCTTCAATGATTTGAGCGCTAGCAGCAATTGGATCTACGCCACCCCAAGGTTGTGATCCATGACTACCTTTACCATTTACTTTAATTGTAAACCAATCCGAAGAGGCCATAAATGCACCAGACTTATATTTAATTGTTCCAACAGGAGTTTGAGAAGAAATATGAATACCAAATACTGCTTCTACTTTTGGATTGTCTAACGCACCTTCTTTAATCATTAATGGTGCACCTGCTTCTTCATTTGCTGGAGGACCTTCTTCTGCAGGTTGAAATAAGAATACTACTGTACCAGGTAATTCTTTCTGCATGCTACTTAAAACTTTAGCAGTAGCCATTAACATTGCAGTATGAGAATCGTGACCACATGCGTGACTAACACTAACTTTTTGTCCATTATATTCAGCTGTTACTTTTGATGCAAAAGGTACAGGTGTTCTTTCATATACAGGTAATGCATCAATATCTGCTCTTAATGCAATGGTAGCACCGGGTTTGCCTCCTTTTAAAACAGCTACAACTCCTGTATTTGCAACAGGATAGCGTACTTCCATATTAGGGAGTGTTTTTAAAAATTCAGCTATGTATTTTCCAGTGTTTGTCTCTCTGTTGGATAATTCAGGAAATTCATGGAAATGTCTTCTCCATTGAATCATTGGAGCTTCCACTTCTTTGAGTAACTGGTTGTAAGCTTTTGGTAATTCTTGTGCATTTGATGCCAAGCAACCAGCCAACATAACGCCAAGTAATAATCTACGCATAGTGTTTATTTTAGTTAATTAATTTTATTTATGATTGATATTCTCCAAATACTGCTCTTAATGTATCACTGATCTCGCCAAGTGTACAATGAGCTTCCACCGCTTCAATAACCAATGGCATCAAATTAGTGGATCCTTTTGCTGCTTCTTGAATTGCTTTTAAACAAGTGGCTACTTTCTGACTATCTCGATTCTTTTTTAAATTATCTAATCTTTTAATTTGTTCTGTTCTAATGGATTCATCTATTTTTAGAATTGGAATCTCGGTTTCTGTTTCATTCTTAAATTGATTCACTCCCACAATAATTTTCTCCTTGGATTCAATGGCTTTCTGATAAGCATAAGCGCTTTCTGCAATTTTATTTTGCATAAATCCAGTCTCTATTGCAGCAACACTTCCTCCCATTTGATCTATTTGTTGCATTAATTCCCAAGATTTTTCTTCTACTTCTTTGGTTAGGTTTTCTACAAAATAACTACCTGCTAATGGATCTGCAGTATCTGCAATGCCACTTTCAAATGCCACAATTTGTTGCGTTCTTAAAGCAATGCTTGCAGCTTCTTGAGTAGGTAATCCCAATGCTTCATCAAATCCATTGGTATGCAAACTTTGTGTACCACCCAATACAGCAGCAATTGTTTGAACAGTCACTCTACTAATATTATTATGTGGTTGTTGTGCAGTTAAAGTGGCACCTCCTGTTTGAGTATGGAATCTTAACATCAATGCTTTTTCGTCAGTAGCTCCTAGACCTTTCATAATCTTCGCCCACATTGTTCTTGCAGCTCTGAATTTAGCAACCTCTTCAAATAAATTATTATGTGCATTAAAGAAGAAGGAGAGCCTCTTACCGAATACATTAATATCTAATCCTTTTGCTTGAGCAGCTTGCACATAGGCCTTACCATTGCTCAAAGTAAAAGCAAGTTCTTGTACAGCAGTACTTCCTGCTTCTCTAATATGATATCCTGAAATACTGATGCTATTCCATTTTGGTAAATGTTCGCTACACCATTCAAAAATATCTGTAATAATTCTCATGGAAGGTTTAGGAGGGTAGATATAAGTTCCTCTTGCAGCATATTCTTTTAAAATATCATTTTGAATTGTACCTGATAAACTAGTTAATGCTATGCCTCTTTTCTTAGCCAATGCAATATATAATGCCAAAAGAATAAATCCAGTTGCATTGATGGTCATGGA
>JALRFB010000048.1 GCA_023256555.1 Sediminibacterium sp.
AAAAACACAGAATTATATGCGAATTTTTCGCAGGCATACAGACCTATTCAATTTGCCAATTTACAAGCTCCACCTACAACCGATATAGTGGATCCCAATTTAAAAGATGCAAAGGGATATAATGTAGATTTGGGTTATAGAGGTAAAATAAAATCTTTTCTTCAATTTGACTTAAGTCTGTTTTACTTACAATATAATAATCGTATTGGAACCATCATACCAAATGGGAAAAATTATAGATTCATCACTAATGTTGGAGCAAGTACAAGTAAAGGATTTGAAGGATATGTAGAAGTAAATCCTATTAGAGCATTTACAAAAAGCAACCGACTAGATTGTATTGTATTTGCTTCATACGCATATACAGATGCAAAATATAGTAACAACCATTTAGATGCAAGTACCAAAAATAAGAGCGTTGAAAATGCACCAAGAGATATTCTAAGAACTGGAATTAGCTTTGGAATTCGTCCATTCTTAATTACGGGACAAATAAGTTATGTTGGTTCAAGTTTTAGTGATGCAAACAATACTATAAACCCAAGTGCCAATGGCAACGTTGGATTAATACCCTCCTACTCCATTACAGACCTTTTTGCTAGTATTAAATTTTTTAAAAACTTCGAAGCAAAAGCAGGCGTGAATAATATTTTTAACACAAAGTATTTTACAAGACGCGCAGGTGGATACCCTGGGCCAGGTGCTTTACCAGGTGATCCTACTAATTATTTTATTACTCTAGGAGCAAGTTTATAAATTAAATAAGCCCTTATTGATTAATTGTAATGTCTTTGTCTTAAATGTGCTTGGCAACAATAAGCTAATATTATGAGGACTTCCACCATAGCTAACCATGGTTATGGGCACTTCGTTAATTGCATCAAACAATTTCTTTAATACAGCATCTGTTTGAGCAATTTCGTTACCAACAATAGAAACAATTGTCTGGTCTTTTTCTATTTCTACAGAGGCGATATTACTTAATTCAGTAATAATTTCAGCCAAATGTATATCACTGTCAATGGTTACAGACACCGCTACTTCAGAAGTAGTAATCATATCAATTGGTGTCTTGTATTTTTCAAATACTTCAAATATTTTTCTCAAGAAACCATATGCCAATAACATTCTACTACTCTTAATCTTTACAGCAATAATACCATCTTTAGCTGCAACTGCTTTTACTCCAACCGTTCCAGCTTCTTTTTTAATAACTGTACCTGCAGCAGAAGGCTGCATGGTATTCAATAATTTAACAGGAATATTTTCTTGTTGAGCAGGCCAAATACATGTTGGATGCAAAATTTTTGCACCGAAATAAGCCAATTCAGCAGCTTCATCAAAACTTAATTGTTCAATTGCCACTGTTTTGTCCACCACACGTGGATCGTTATTATGCATTCCATCTATATCTGTCCAAATTTCACAAACAGAAGCTTTTACTGCAGCAGCAATCAATGATGCTGTATAATCTGATCCCCCTCTTTTTAAATTATCTACTTCCCCCTTTGCATTTCTACAAATATATCCTTGTGTAATAAATAATTTCTTTGTTGGATGAGTAGATAAAACCGTTTGTAATTTTTCTCTTATCACATTTAAGTCAGGCTCTTCATTAACATCTAAACGCATAAATTCCAAAGCTGGAATTAAAGCATGTTCAATCTTTTCTTGTTCAAGATATAAAGAGAACAACTTAGTACTCATCAATTCTCCTTGTGCTAAAATATCTTTATTCAAAGCATCACTTAAAGAAATTCTTTGTGTAATTTTTAAAAACTCAAAATGCTCGTCAATAATACTATTTGCTTTTGCTCTTAATTCTTCTGTTTTTAAAAGATCCACTATAAAAGAACGATAATGCTTTTCAAGCGTATCAATAATGGTAACTGCACCCTGTTTATCCAATTTAGCTAATGCATCACTTATACCTACTAAACTATTCGTTGTTCCACTTAATGCACTTAATACAACGATAGTTGGTTCGCTATCTTTTGTGATTAACTGAGAAACCTGATGCATTCTTTCTGGCTTACCAACACTGGTACCACCGAACTTCATTATCTTCATAAACAAACTTTATTTAGAGAGGCAAAGGTAAAAAATTATATCGCAAACATGCGTTAGTCTTACCTTAAATAGAGAGCTTAAATTTAGTTGCCAATCCTTCTAAATCATTTACCACTTCATCCACTAGAGGAATTCCATCTCTCATTCTTATAGCTTCCATATTTCTTTCAATATCACCTGCCACATAAACTTTTTCTTGTCCTTGTATTGGCTTGGCAGATCTGAATCTATTCAACCACAAATCCATATTGGATTTAAAGTCTTCTGCAGGTCTAAATGCATCAATTCGCATAGCCCCCAAAAAATGACCCAACCCTTCCCCAGGCATATTTTCTGGCATAGCCACATAAGCTGGAAATGGAGGTGCCCATGGACCAAAACTTGCACCACTCAATACTGCACTAAAAATATCTACAATAGATCCTAAAGCATATCCTTTATGACTGCCTTGTTCTTTTTCTGAACCTAATGGCAACAATGCACCCCCTTTCTTTAAAATATGTGCATCATTTGTAGCTTGACCATTTTCATCCTGAGCCCAACCTGTGGGAATAGGTTGATTATTTCTTTGAGCAATTTCTAGTTTTCCATTAGCTGCTGTTGTGGTTGCAAAATCGGCCACAAAGGGTGCTTCTTTCCCTGCAGGAATAGCCACTGCAATTGGATTGGTACCCAACATTTTTTCAGCAGCATAGGTTGGCGCAACAAGAGCACTTGCATTGGTCATAGCCATGCCGATCATATCTTCTGTCAATGCCATCATTGCATGATAACCAGCAATACCAAAATGATTACTATTTTTTACACTCACCCATCCTGTCCCTACTTGCTTTGCTTTTTGCACAGCAATTTGCATGGCTTTAGGAGCAACAATTAATCCTAAACCTCTATCACCATCAACAACAGCAGTGGAGGGAGTTTCGTGTACAATCTTAATTTGAGGATTCGCGTTAATTCTACCAACTTCCCACAACCTTACATAACCCACTAGTCTTGCAATACCATGACTATCTATGCCTCTTAAATCCGCAGACAATAATACACTAGTAGCTAAACTAGCATCTTCGTTGGAACAACCGATGCTAGTAAAAACTTGTAATGCAAATTGATATAATTCGCTGTAACTAAAAACGCGTTGACTCATCCTTAATTAGAATGGTAAATCATCCATCGATTCATCAGAAGCACTAGGTGCTGCTGTTGGTGTATAATTGGAAGGAGCTGAACTATCAGATGAACCACCTGAAGGTTTTGCACCTAATAATTGAACAGATGCAATTCTTAAAGTTAAAGATGCACCTTGACGGCCATCAGCAGTGGTGTAAGATCTTACATCTGGAGTTCCTTCTACATAAACTTGAGTACCTTTCTTTAAATAAGGGGCTACTGCAGTTCTATCTGTCCAATAAGAACAATCTACCCATGTAGTTCTGTCTTTTTGATTGCCTTGTGCGTCCTTATAACGTTCTGTATGAGCAACGTTAAAATTAATTACTGTCTTTCCGTTTACATTGTTTACTTGTGCGTCTTTCCCTAAATTTCCGATGACTTGTAGCTTTATCATATAATTATTATTTACACTTTTTGAGTATATGAAGGTAGTAATTTTTCGTTACTTTTGTGCTAAGCCAACTTTTAACTGGCCAAGTATATGAGCAAAAAAGGAAAGGTTTTAGTAGCCATGAGCGGCGGTATAGATAGTACAGTTGCCGCCCTATTACTACACAACGAAGGCTACGAAGTAGTGGGTATTACAATGAAAACCTGGGATTACTCCACCAGCAATACCAATGGAAAAGAAACAGGCTGTTGCAATATTGATTCTTTCAATGATGCTAGATTAGCTGCTGTAAATAATGGCTTCCCTCATTTTATATTAGATATTAGGGACGAGTTTGGAGACTTTGTAATTGAAAATTTTGTAGAAGAATACTTAGCTGGAAGAACACCCAACCCCTGCGTAATGTGCAATACCCATATCAAATGGAGAGCATTATTAAAAAGAGCAGACGCCTTGGGTTGTGATTTTATTGCCACAGGCCATTATGCCAAAGTGCGTCAACACACCAATGGTAGATATGTTATCTCAAAAGGATTGGATGAAACCAAAGACCAAAGCTATGTGCTTTGGGGAGTGGATCAGGATTTATTAAGTAGAACCATCTTGCCTTTAGGAGGAATGCATAAAAAAGACATCAAGCAAATGGCCATAGATATGGGCTATCCAGAACTCGCTAAAAAAAGTGAGAGCTATGAGATTTGCTTTGTACCCGATAATGATTATCGTGGATTTTTGAAAAGAAGAGTAGATGGATTAGAAGAAAGAGTCAATGGAGGATGGTTTGTTGATACGAAAGGAAAAAGATTAGGCAAACACAAGGGCTATCCATTTTATACCATTGGACAAAGAAAAGGACTAGAGATTGCATTGGGTAAACCCGCCTATGTAGTGGCAATAGATCCTGTAAAAAATATGGTGGTGATTGGTGATGAAAATGATTTGGACCAAAATGATATGATGGTGGCCAAATTAAATTGGATTAAATACGATCACTTAGAAGGGCCAATGGATTTAATGGCAAAGATTAGGTATAAAGACAGTGGTGCGCTATGTACTTTATCTCCAACAGATATGGGAGTGCAAGCAAGATTTTATGAAAATGTGAAAAGTATTGCTCCTGGTCAGAGTGCTGTATTCTATGAAGGAGACGATGTGGTTGCAGGAGGAATTATTCAGAGTGGAATGCTAATTAAGTAAATGAGTCTACTTTATCTTTTGTAAAAGTGCACCAAATAAAGTGTCTGCTTTTTGTGTGTACCCTTTATAATAAGCTTGCTCGATCAACTTGAATTGACCAGTAGCCATAATTGCTTCTAACCTATTTTCATTTTCTACTTTATATACAGAACAAGTCGCGTATAATAAATATCCTCCAATAGCAACAGCAGGAATTAAATTATGGACAATTTTATTTTGTAGCTGAGTGTATTTGTATAATTGAGCTTGATTAAAAAAAGCCAATTGTTCTGGAGTCCTACCCCAAGTGCCACTTCCAGAACAAGGCACATCCGCCAGTACCATATCAAACTGTTTTTTGATTTCAAATGGCTCTGTTAAATCTATTACTTGAACACTTGCCGGTCTTATTCCTGCTTCATTCAACCTTTTTTCCGCATTCACAAGAATAGTTGTTCGAATATCTGAAATATGAATATTGATATTAGATAAAAAATCAAATAATAAAATAGTCTTACCCCCACTTGCTGCACATGCATCCCATACCATCATGGGCTTTCCTTGCTTTATAGGAATATGTTTTAATAAATTGACTAAGGCTTGAGAGCTTAGGTCTTGAATCACTACATCCTTGTTAATATCCAAGACATCTTGTATAGCAGTAGTATTGGTAAATGATAATGCCTCCTCTCCAATCATTTCATACGCAATTGCGGAAGCATTTAATTTTGCAATGACCGTTTCTTTTTGCCATGGCCTTACTCTTACAAATAATAATGGTTGTTCTTTATGAGAAGCAATGAATGTTGCTGCTTCAATTTCAGGAGAGATATCCTCTAAGAGCGGAAAACTGTTTGCATTATTTCTAAAATGCGCATAACAAAGTGCAGTAATATTTTTTCTATCCTTACTACCGTGTTTTTTATTTGCACCAAAATATTTCTTCAAATAATTTGCTAAGGGCTCTGAACCATCGTAAGCACTTACTAAATTATCTGCGATATTTTGATGTACTGCAAAATGCATTACAATTCTAGTAAACTTGCTACTGGATCTTTACCGATTAATAATAATTCTGGACGCTCTAATAATTCTTTTACTCTTACTAAGAATCCAACGCTTTCTCTTCCATCAATAATACGGTGGTCATAGCTTAATGCTAGATACATCATTGGTAAAATTTTCACTTCACCATTCACTGCCATTGGACGTTCTTGAATTTTATGCATTCCTAAAATAGCAGATTGAGGGATATTGATAATTGGCGTACTCATTAAACTACCAAATACACCTCCGTTGGTAATAGTGAATGTTCCACCAGTTAATTCTTCTGCAGTTAATTTGCTATCTCTTGCTTTACCAGCTAATTCAATTACTTTCTTTTCAATATCTGCCATGCTTAAGCTCTCCACGTTTCTTATTACTGGAACTGTTAAACCTCTTGGAGTACTTACAGCAATACTGATGTCTGCATAATCGTGATACAATAATTGATCACCATCGATAAATGCATTTACAGAAGGCCACTCAGTTAATGCAATAGCACATGCTTTTGCAAAGAAACTCATAAAGCCCAGGTTTACACCATGTGCTTCTTTGAATTTATCTTTGAATTGCTTTCTTATATTCATAATCGCAGTCATGTCTACTTCGTTGAAAGTAGTTAACATGGCTGTAGTGTTTTTTGCTTCTACTAATCGACGACTAATTGTTTTTCTTAAATTACTCATCTTCTCTGGACGCACATTGCGAGAGAATAAATCTTGACCAGGGAAAGAGGTCTTTCCAGGATTATTCAATGCATCTAATACATCTACTTTTGTAATCTTACCTGCATAGCCACTTGGTTTTATTTGTGTAGCATCTACTTTTTTATCAGCAATAATTGCTGCAGCTACTGGAGTAGTTTTTACATTATTTGGAACAGAAGTCACTGGCGCTGCACTTGTTGGTGCTGCTGCCGCTGCTTTCGGAGCTTCTACTGGCTTTTCTGCCGCTGCTGGCTTAGGAGCAGTCTCATCAATATCTGCTAAAATATCTCCAATTAATATACTATCGCCTTCTTTTGCTTTATGCACTAATACACCTGCTTGTTCTGCATTCACTTCAAAAGTGGCTTTCTCACTTTCTAATTCTGCAATAACTTCATCACGATCTACCCACTCTCCTTCTTTCTTTGTCCATTTTAACAAAGTAACTTCTGTGATAGATTCTCCTACTGTTGGTAC
>JALRFB010000049.1 GCA_023256555.1 Sediminibacterium sp.
AAATTAAAAAAAGAGACTGTGAATTACGACAACAACGAGAAGAAGCAAGAGAGTGTATATAGTACTCGTATCCGTGCTGGAAAAAGAAGAACATATTTCTTTGATGTTAGAGCCACACGAGCTAATGATTATTTTTTAACAATTACAGAAAGTAGAAAACGTTTTGACGACAATGGATATGATCGTCATAAAGTATTTTTATATAAAGAAGATTTTAATAAGTTTTTAAAAGCTTTGACAGAAGCTTTAGATTTTGTGAAAACTGATTTAATGCCAGACTTTGATTTTGATGCATTCAATCACGACGATGCAGAAGAAGGCGCGTATGCGCAAAATCCGACACCTGTAGCACCGGTTGCACAAGCATCAACAGTGATGGAAGAAGTTCCAGATATTGATCCAGAAACCATTACAGAAAAGAAACCTTTAGAAGCGAGAGATACTCCTGCAAGCGCTGGTGATAATCTAAGTGGGGAAGAAGTAGATAAGTGGTAATACGCTTTCTATAAATCTTTAATCATCCATATATCACATCCACAATGGCCACTGTTGCCTAACGGGTGATTGATTCTTTTGAATCCAACATTTTCATATATAGTAACTGCTTTGGATAATTCAGGCATGGATTCTAAATATACTTGTGTATAGCCATTTTCTTTTGCCCAATCCATTGCTTTATTGAGTAATTGTTTACCTAGTCCTGTACCTCTAGCATCTTTGTGCAGATATAATTTAACTAATTCACAAGTGCCTTTTGGTAAATTTTCTGTTGGAAAAATACCAGCACCACCAACCAATTCATTGTCTTTTAATGCCACATAATAATAAGCTCCTGGAGTGGTATTGAATAATTGAAATAAGGCGTCTGTGGTTGGATCGAAATAAACCGTGCCTGGTTTATTGGCACCAAATTCTTCTAATGCACCACGAATTACTTTGGCAAGAGCAAGATTGTCATTCAGTTCAATGGGTCTTATTTGGATGGATGCGTCCATTTATTTCCAAGCTTTATATTGATTGATTAATCCATTAGTTGAACTATCATGCCCCTTCACTGGTTCATTATTCGCTAATTCAGGTAAAATTTTATTGGCTAATTGTTTTCCTAATTCAACTCCCCACTGATCATAACTAAAGATATTCCAAATAACACCTTGCGTGAAGATTTTGTGTTCGTATGTGGCAATTAAAAAGCCTAATGATTCTGGAGTAATTTTCTCCATCAAAAAAGAATTAGTTGGTTTATTTCCAGTGAACACTTTGAATGGTGTTAAGAATTCAATTTCTTTTTCAGATTTATTGGCAGCTTTTAATTCTGCTACCACTTCGGTTTGAGTTTTACCATTTAACAATGCTTCAGTTTGAGCAAAGAAATTACTTAATAATTTATCATGATGGTCTCCAATAGGATTATGACTTTTAGCAGGAGCAATAAAATCACAAGGAATCATTAAAGTACCTTGATGTATTAATTGGTAAAATGCATGCTGTCCATTTGTACCTGGTTCTCCCCAAATAACTGGACCAGTCGCATAATTCACTGCCGTTCCTTTTCTGTCAACATATTTACCATTGCTTTCCATATTGCCTTGTTGGAAATATGCTGCAAAACGATGCATGTATTGATCGTATGGTAAAATAGCTTCACTTTGTGCACCAAAGAAATTAGTATACCAAATACCCAATAATGCCATGATTACTGGAATATTTTTTTCTAATTTTTCTGATTTGAAATGTTTATCTGCTTCATGGGCACCTTTCAATAAAGATTCAAAATGATCATATCCAATGGTTAATGCAATAGACAAACCAATTGCACTCCAAAGAGAATATCTTCCTCCAACCCAATCCCAAAATTCAAACATATTTTTACTGCTAATGCCGAATGTATTAACAGCTTTCTCATTGGTACTTAATGCAACAAAATGTGTAGCAATATGTTGCTCTTCTTTTGCATGTTCCAAGAACCAATTTCTAGCAGTATGTGCATTGGTCATGGTTTCTTGTGTAGTAAATGTTTTAGATGCAATTAAGAATAAAGTTTCTTCTGCGTTGACTTTCTTTAAAGTCTCTGCAATATGAGTACCATCTACATTACTTACAAAATGTACTTGAATGCCATCCACCCAATATGGTTTTAAAGCTTCTGTAACCATTACGGGACCTAAATCACTTCCGCCAATTCCTATATTTACAATTGATGTAATTTTTTTTCCAGTATACCCTTTATGTTCTCCGCTATGTATAGCATTACAGAATGTTTTCATTTGCTGCAATACACGCTTAATTTCTGGCATAATATCTTCTCCATCAACCAATATAGCATCTCCAGAAAAATTTCTTAATGCTGTATGCAATACTGCACGATTCTCTGTTTCATTGATTGCTTTTCCTTCAAATTGAGCTTTAATAGATTGCTCTAATGCACATTCTTTAGCTAATTGAAATAATAATTGAAGGGTTTTATCTGTGATAATATTTTTAGAATAATCAAAAAGTATCTTACCAGTATTGATGGCATATTTATTGAATCTATTAGTATCCGCTGCAAATAAGTCTTTCATGTGTTTACGACTCATTTCATCTTCATGATGTTTTTTCAAAACGAACCATGCTTGAGTAGTAGTTGGGTTAATTCTTTCTAACATATTCCTTTCTTTATTTCTTGCTTTATAATTTCTTAATAATTTCTATTGTTTCATTCATGTTTGCATCAGTGATATCCAAATGCGTAACAAATCTTAATTGGGTAGGGGACATCGGCATGGCTAAAACGCCTCTGTCTTTTAAAGCTTGAGCAATTTCATGAGCTGTTTTGCTTCCTTTAATATTGGCAATAACAATATTGGTTTCCACTTCTAAAACAGATGCCACAAAATCTTTTTTTAATAATGCATCTCTTATCAATAATGCATTGGCATGATCTATTGAAAGTCGCTCCACATTATTTTCTAAGGCATACATACATGCAGCTGCTAATGATCCAGCCTGTCTCATTCCACCTCCTAAAACCTTTCTCCATCTTCTGGCTTTCTTAATAAAAGCGGCATTTCCAATTAACACACTTCCCACTGGAGCGCCTAATCCTTTGCTTAAACAAATAGAGATGGAATCAAATACTTTTCCGTAATCTTTAGGATCTTCTTTTTTATGAATAATGGCATTGAATAATCTTGCACCATCTAAGTGTAACATTAATTGACTGGCTATGGCAATTTCTTTGATTGCTTTAAACTCATTAAAATCATAACATGCGCCTCCACCTCTGTTAGTGGTATTTTCTAAACTGATTAATCTTGAAATCGGTTTATGAACATCTTCAGGGTTAATGGCAGCTTTGACCTGCGCAGCGTTAATCCTTCCTCTATCTCCTTGTAAAAGTTTAACGGAACATCCCGCATTAAAAGCAATTCCTCCACCTTCATATTGGTAAACATGAGACAATTCTTCACAGATTACTTCATCTCCAGCTTGAGTATGGGTTTTAATGGCTACCTGGTTGGTCATAGTTCCACTAGGGCAAAATAAGCCAGCTTCCATGCCAAACTTTTCAGATATAAATTTCTCTAATGTGTTTATACTTGGATCTTCCATAAATACATCGTCCCCAACAGGAGCCAAACGCATATGTTCTAACATTGCTTTGGAAGGCTTGGTAACGGTATCTGATCTAAAATCAATCATGTCGCGAAGATAAAAAAAGGGGGGCATAAAGCCTTGAATATTATACAAAATGAGGGTAAAAAGCATGGATTTGGGGTTTTGCCCAATAATTTGTCTAATTACTTGAAAAATAGTACCTTTGCAGACTGACAATGCTATACTATTTTAGTATTTTAGTCGTTATCCATATATAAATAAATTCTTTGCATGAGGCAGCTTAAAATTGCTACACAGATTACTAACAGAGATTCTCAAGCGGTAGAAAAATACTTACAAGAGATTTCTAAAATTTCGATGATTAATCCTGAAGAGGAAACCACCTTAGCACAACGTATTAAGATGGGTGACCAGAGAGCTTTGGATAAATTGGTTCAAGCCAATCTTCGTTTCGTTGTATCAGTTGCAAAACAATACCAACACCAAGGTTTGTCTTTATCTGATTTAATCAATGAAGGAAATTTAGGTTTAATTAAAGCTGCTCAAAGATTTGATGAAACCAAGGGTTTCAAATTCATTTCTTATGCAGTTTGGTGGATTCGTCAATCCATTTTACAAGCTTTGGCTGAACAAGGTCGTTTGGTGCGTTTACCACAAAACAAAATTGGAACCTATAATAAAGCCAACAAAGCATATATGGCATTTGAACAAGAGCACGAGCGTGAACCTTCCACTGAAGAATTAGCTGGTATCTTAGAAATGTCTGAAACTGAGATTAATAATATTTTCCAATCAAATACAAGACATACTTCTTTAGATGCTCCAGTGCATGAAGCGGAAGATGTTGCTATGGGCGATTTATTAGAAGGTGGATCAGATACAGACGAAGATGTAATGAAAGATTCTTTAAGAGAAGAAATTCGTCGTGTATTAAAGTCATTAAGTCCAAGAGAAGCGGAAATTGTAAATGCTTATTTCGGCTTGGATGGCGAAAATGGAGTAACTATTGAACAAATTGGCATTAAATACGATTTAACAAAAGAAAGAATTAGACAAATTAAAGAGCGTGCTATTAAACGTTTACAAAAAGCAAGATATAGTAATGCATTAAAAGCTTATTTGGGCTAATCTTCAATAACATTATAAAAGCCCCAACAAGTAAAATTTGTCGGGGCTTTTTTTTAAATAACTATTCAGCAATAAAAAAGGAATTATGGAATCAGAAAAAGTATCCATTTTAATTATAGGCTCAGGACCTGCAGGATATACTGCAGCTATATATGCAGCTAGAGCAAATATGAAACCATTATTGTATCAAGGTATTCAACCAGGTGGACAATTAACTATTACCACTGAAGTGGAGAATTATCCTGGTTTTCCAGAAGGTATTCAAGGGCCTGAATTGATGGTGCATTTTGAAAAGCAAGCTGCAAGAATGGGAGCAGATATAAGATATGGTTTAGCTACTAAAGTGGATTTTTCATGTAGTCCTAAGAAAGTATGGATTGATGACGAGAAGTTGATTGAAGCAGATGCTGTAATCATATCAACTGGTGCTAGTGCAAAATGGTTAGGTTTACCGAGTGAAGAAAGATTAAATGGATTTGGTGTGAGTGCTTGTGCAGTGTGTGATGGATTTTTCTTTAAAGGTAAAGAAGTAGCAATTGTTGGTGCTGGAGACACTGCAGCTGAAGAAGCTCATTATTTATCTAAAATGTGTACCACAGTGCACATGTTTGTTCGTAAAGATCAAATGAGAGCAAGTAAAGTAATGCAAGATAGAGTATTGAATACTCCTAATATTAAAGTATACTTCAATACTGAAACAGAAGAAGTATTAGGAGAGAAAACTGTTAATGGGGTTAGAATTAAAAATACAAAGACAAACACGACTCAAGAAATACCTGTTAGTGCATTCTTCGTGGCGATTGGGCATCAACCCAATTCTGCAATCTTCCATCCATTCTTAAAAATGGATGAAACAGGTTATATCTATACTGAACCTGGTACTACCAAAACATCCATCGAAGGAGTATTTGCCGCAGGTGATGTACAAGATAAAAACTATCGTCAAGCTGTCACAGCAGCTGGAAGTGGTTGTATGGCTGCTTTGGATGCAGAAAGATACTTAACAGCAAAAGGACATTAATCCTATGAAAATTTATTTGAACGATTTAAATTTTTTTGGATTTCATGGTTTGTATGAAGCCGAACGAAAAATTGGCAATCAATTCAAATTAGATATAGAGATTGATTTTACCCCTAATGTAGAAAGGGTAGTTCAATTAGATCAAACTATTGATTATGTTCAAGTATACAATAAGGTAAAGGAAATCATGGGTACTCCTACGCCTTTGTTAGAAACCTTAGTAGATACCATTGCTGCACAAATTCTTGAAGAGCATTCTATAGCAGAAAGAGTTTTTGTTAAAATTACCAAGCAGAAATTATTCATCGAATCTTTTGAAGGAATCACTTCAGTCTCCACTATAAGATCTAGATAGTTGCGTTAAATTTTTGTGCCTTTCCAACGCATCGATTTAATATACCAATACGAAGGAATCAATAAGCTAATCCAGTAGATAATTTCACACATCCAGCCAATTGTAATAGGTAATTGGAAATATTCTATCGTTAGATAACTGTAAATAATGTAAATTATAATAGCCAGAAATTCTATGGCTAAATTGATTTTAGATTGACCAGTTCCTGTTACAGCATTCAACCAAACTGTTGCAATTGACATAAATAACAAAGCAAATGAAACCACTCTTAATACAGGAATACCTTCTTTCATAAAGTCTTCACCTTGACCATAGATCGATAAAAAAGGGTGCGCAAATACATTTAATAATATAAATACAACTACTGCAAAACCAAGACTCCATTTGACAATTTTATTGATTAATGGGATGACTTTATCCTGCATTTCTTGACCAATAATATTACTCACCATAGTAGAAGAAGTAGCAGCAAATGCCCATGTGAAACTTCCAAAGAAACCAAAAATATTCCTCATTGAATTGGATACTGCCAAGGATTGTTCTCCTCTATGTTCTATTAAAATATAAAAGAACTCCCAACTAATAATACTAATCATATATTGAGCCATTATGGGCATAGATTGAGTTAATATTAATTGAACATAATCCCATTTGAAACTAAACCTTTTAAATAATTCAAATCTTTCCCCAATTTTTTGATAATGAATTACAAAATAAATGACCAATAATCCCATTGCTTCAGCAATGATGGATGCATAAGCTGCACCATTTATTCCTAAAGCGGTGAATCCAAAATGACCAAAGATTAAACTATAATCAAAGAAAATATTAATGATGGCTTCAGTTGCTGTACCAATTATCAAGAATTTACTTTGATTGGTTCCTACTAATAAAGCATTTCTCATTTGATAGAT
>JALRFB010000004.1 GCA_023256555.1 Sediminibacterium sp.
GCCTTCATAATAAACTGAACCAGTCCATTCAGCTACATTCCCAGCCATATCTGCTAGGCCATAGCCATTTAAAGGAAAGCTTTCCACTTTCATAGTGTAAATATTATCCTTATTTGGACTACCTCCATAATAATCACCACGACCAGGTTTGAAGTTAGCTAGCAACCAACCTTGTTTGGTTCTTGAATTGGGACTCCCCCAAGGATACATTGCATTTGTTTGCAAACCACCTCTTGCAGCATATTCCCACTCTGCTTCTGTTGGCAATCTATAGATTCCGTCAATTTTGTAATCTGGTCTACCTTTTCTTCCCAAATAATAATCACTGTTATTGGTTCTCCAATTACAAAAAGCAACAGCCTGTTTCCATGTAACACCTACAACAGGATAGTCATTGTATGCTGGATGTGAAAAGTACAATCTAGTTTGTGGTTCGTTATATGAGTAAGAGAAATCTCTCATCCAAACCAATGTGTCAGGATATACTGCTTGGTTTTGTGTAACTATGAAATCGCTTAAAGATTTTTCTAAACCTTTAGAAGCTCTTGCAGCAGCTTTTAAATCAACATAAGTATATCGATAGATTAATTTATTAGGATCTAAATCTATTTTACCTTGTACACGATTATCAGGGCTTAACAGTAATTCATTTAATCTCTCTAATACCGCTCTACTATTCATATTAATTTTAGAAGTTCTTGCCCAATCAACCCTAAGTGAATCTTCATCAGGTTGATTGATACCTCCTTTATAGATGGCTAAGAATTTCAAAGAATCTGCAACATAATTTACAAATCTTCTATATTGTTCATTGGTGATTTCTGTTTTATCCATCCAAAAACTATTGATAGAAACCAATTTCTTTCTATTCACCATTGATAAATCCACTTGTTCATCACTTGGACCCATATAAAAAGAACCAGCAGGTATTTCTGTTGTATATCTATCTGAACTAAATTTTGGCTTACGTGCACGACCAGGTTTCTGAGACATCAAAACCAATGACACTAGCACTGTAATTAAAATGAAAGCTGGGAATCCGATTTTTAAATTTATAATTTGCTTACTCATATACTTTTTTTTGCCCATTTTATTACTAAACCCTTTGATTCTCAATATAATTAGGCATTGCAATTTAGTAAATCTTATTGTTAGATAATTGCTAAAATCTCTTCAATTTGTTGAGTAGGTAGTGAGCAGGTCTTGTTTTTACATATAAAGTACTGATTATCAGCATTTTTCTTTCCTAAAGAGAGGGGAAAAATGGGCTCTTCTTGCTCTAACCAAAGAGGCAAAACATGGGGTAAAAACCGCCTTAAAATAGGGGTGAATCCTTTATTGACTTTTTCACCAATTCCAACCAGTTCAGTTAAACCATATGCCATTTGGAAAAAACTCTGAGCCCAATAACCAAATGAACTTGGATATTGTATTAACATAGAGTGCATCGAAGCCAACATGGTGGTGGCTTGATTGACCCATTGAGGTTGATCAAAAATACTTCCTAAATATATTAAACTTGAACAAATCATAGCATTGCTACTTGGGGTAGCGCCATCATAACTTTCTTTTTTCCTTGCAATTCCGTCTTTTTGTTCATTACTTGTAAAATAGAAAAAGACAGCTTCTTCATCTATAAAATGTAATTGAACATATTCCATCCATTTTTTTGCTTTCAACAGATACGCTTTGTCAGCACTAACTTTATGCAATTCAATATATGCTTGTATTAAGTATGCATAATCTTCTAAGAATGCTAAAGATTTAGTAACCCCATTAGTATAACTATGATATAAATATTCATTGGGAGATTGCATGTTTAATTCCACCCATGCAATGACTTGTTCAGCTCTTTGTAAATATTGAATATGACCAATACTTGCATAAGCTTTACATAAAGCTGTGATCATTAAACCATTCCAAGACAATATAATTTTAGTATCAGTGGATGGTCTAATTCTTTTTGATCTATGATTGAATAAAATTTGTCTAGCAGTAATTAAATCTTCTGTCCATGCATTTTCAATAGAATTGGTGGTCCAAATAATATTGGTATGTTCCCAATTTCCTTCTTCTTTTATTTGATAAAAATTGCAGAATGGTTCAAACAAATGTTGAGGCAGTACTTCATTTAATTCATCATAAGACCAAGTATAATACTTCCCCTCCACCCCTTCACTATCTGCATCTAAAGCAGCATAAAAGGCACCTTCCATATTGGATAATTCCCTAAAAACAAAGTCAATGGTTTCTTCTATTACTTTTTTATACACTAATTTATTAGTGATTTGATAAGCTTCAGAAAGTACTCCCACTAACAAAGCATTATCGTACAACATTTTTTCAAAATGTGGCGCCTGCCATTGTGCGTCTGTACTATATCTTGCAAAGCCTCCTCCAACATGATCGTACAATCCACCTTGAATCATTTTATCTAAACTTCTCACAGCATGCACTATCGCTGCTTGATCCTTGTTAGCAAAATAATTTCTTAATAAAACTTGTAAAGAAAAAGTTTGAGGAAATTTTGGAGCTACTCCAAATCCACCCCACTCTGTATCGGCATTTTGTAAAATTCTTTTAGCCATCAAATCAAACTCTTCTAATGTTGGATAAGCAATTGTTTGATCACTAGTAATTTTCGTTTTGATATTCGTCTGAACCAGATGATTGGTTAAGTTTTCTGCTTGTTCAATTAATTTTTCTCTATTGTTGTTAAATGCTTCTTGCACACCTTTCAAGACATCCATCCATGATGCACGCTGAGGAATTGTTTTTGGAGGAAAATAAGTACCACCAAAGAATGGTTTTCCATTAGGTAATAAGAAAATATTGAGAGGCCAGCCACCACTTCCTGTCATTGCTTGTAATGCATCCATATATAATTGATCAACATCAGGTCGCTCTTCTCTATCTACTTTAACATTGATAAAATGCGTATTCATATATTCAGCCACCACTTCGTCCTCAAAACTCTCACGTTCCATTACATGACACCAATGGCAAGCTGCATAACCAATGCTTAATAGAATCGGTTTGTTTTGTGCTTCTGCGTAAGCAAATAAATCGGAAGACCATGCTATCCAATTCACTGGATTATGCGCATGTTGCAATAAATAAGGACTTTGCTCACGAATGAGCGCATTAGTGAATTTTGAATTAGCACTCATAAAGTGCAATTTACTTCTTTTTGGACTGCTGTGCTAAAAATTGGTCCAACCCTGCCACCATGCTTGGAGTTTGCGGACTAGGCACTTGAATATGCAAAGTCAATCCAGCATCAGCTACTGCTTTGCAAGTATTTGAACCAAATGCACCTATGATTGTGCCGTTTTGTTTAAAATCAGGCTGATTGTCTAATAAGCTTTTTAATCCACTTGGGGTAAATAAACAAATAGCATCAAACTTATGGTCTTTCAATAATGGCTTAATGTCTGTGCTTTCTGAACGGTACATGTATGCTAATTCGAAAGTACAACTATGGTCTTTTAGCCAATTTACAATCTCGTTGTCTTGTTGATTCTCGCTACAAACATATAAGAACCTTTCGTTGGATTTATGCTTGTTTAAAACATCAAATAGTTTTTTATTAGTACCATCAGATCCAAAGAAAACTTTACGCTTTCGATACATAATAAATTTTTGCAAGTACAAAGCAACAGATTCTGTAATACAGAAATATTTAGTGTCTTGATTGATGTTAACTTTTAGTTCATCGCAGGTTCTGAAGAAATGATCAATAGCATTCTTACTTGTAAAAATAACACCTGTGTATTCTGTAATATCAATTTTTGATTTTCTAAAATCTTTAGCAGGAATAGCTACTAATTGAATTAAGGGTTGGAAAAACAATGAAACATTGTACTTGCGTTCCAAATCAAAGTAGGGAGATTTTTCACTCTCTGGTTTAGCCTGAGAAATTAGAATTTTTTTGATAGCCATTTTCACTTTCCAGTTTTAATAAGTACCTCCAAAATACTGTACGACTAATTTATACAATATTAAGATAGGCACTATTTCGAAAGCACAAAGGTAAAGAAAAAAATGAAAGGAGGAGATATGTAATTTATTCCTAACAGTTGTTAAAGAAAATAGATATCTGTACAAAATCAATAGTACTGACAAAACGGCGCCTCCAACTATAGCTATAGGGTAAAATTGAGGCTTTGCAAAGGCCAAAATAAGTATGAAAGGAACCAGTAAAATGCCTAGTACTTTATTGATCATAAATATCACAAAAACATAGGTTTGTATCAATTCCATACTGTTAAATGTATAGCCCGCAAGTAGTAAAAAAAGATACTTCCCTAAGTACAAACTGGTAAAAAATAAAGCGATATATAGATATCCTTCCCAAAATGATAGGGGCAATAAATGTCTACTAAATATTAGTAATGTTGCCATTAATGAGAAGCTCAAAATAAATCCAATATTCATCAATAAAGAAGCCAAACTATTTTGCAATAATTGTTCTCTATTTTGAAGCATTCTTAATGAAGATTGATTGAATTGACTAAATAATTTAGGGAAATACTGTGGGTAAATATTATGTACGAATGCAAATAAAAATAGCAAGCCAAGAATACTATAAAATAAAAAGTCTTTATCTGGCAAAGAAAACCGTTGTTCAATTCTAAAAATTAATGCTGAGTCATTTGATTTTGCTACCAACTGGTTATATAATTTAAAAGCATTTTTCTTTTGGGCAAAATACTGTTTATAATCTTTTAATGGATTATAATTCGAATCAATGATTGAACCATGTAAAAAAGAAAAGTGATTGGCATCTGCTATTTGAAAACTTTTTGGAATTACAGGAACATATTGAATATACAATGTGTCTTTCTTGACAGTCGAATCAAGCATGACTAAAGCACTATCTACTCTCCTAGATACCGTATCCGCCTGAGTAAAGGAACACAGAAGGATCCAACTCAGTAAAATGAAAAATAAATTTTTGATACCTGAAACCATTATAGCAAAAATAAGTATACTAGGGCAGAATTAGTAACTAATGCCTAGCTTTGTGTATTAATTCATACTATGGCAGGAATTTATATACATATCCCCTTTTGTAAAAAAGCATGCCATTACTGTAATTTTCATTTTAGCACGCAAACACAACATATCCATTCTTTTGTAGAAGCATTATTAAATGAAATAGAATTAAGAAGAGATTATATTAATACTCCTATTCAAACAATCTATTTCGGAGGGGGTACCCCTTCTCTCCTCTCTGCTGAACAAATCCGTTCAATTATTGAAAAGCTTCAACTAAATTTCGACTTATCCAATTTGCAAGAATTTACATTGGAGGCAAACCCTGATGATATCAATATCAATAAACTTTCTGAATGGAATGCAATTGGAATCAATAGATTGAGTATTGGAATACAAAGTTTTCAAAAAGAATCATTAGCATGGATGAATAGAGCACACATAGTGGATCAATCACACCAAGCCATACAAATGGCGCAAGACGCTGGGTTTAACAATATTAGTATCGACTTGATTTACGGCACCCCACATTATACCAAAGAACATCTATTAGCAGATCTCAAAATTATTGAAGACTATAGGATCCCTCATGTTTCATGCTATGCACTCACTGTAGAAGAAAAGACTGCCTTGAATTCGATGATAGAAAAAGGAAAAATTGAAAACGTAAAGACCGAGGTTCAAGCAGAACATTTTGAAATCATTGTTGACTATTTGAATAAAATTGGATTTGAACATTATGAGATTTCTAATTTTGCTAAACCAGGTAATAGAAGTAAACATAATAGTAGTTATTGGAAAGGTATACCCTATTTAGGTTTAGGACCATCTGCACATTCTTTTAATGGGTCTAGCAGACAATGGAATGTAGCCAATAATGCATTGTATATGCAATCTTTAGAAAAAAGAGCATTGCCTTTTGAAATAGAATTATTAGACCAAGTAGCTCAATACAACGAATACATGATGATCTCCTTAAGATGCATGGAAGGATTTGATCTTAAGCATATTGAAAGCAGTTTCGGTAAAGCTTATAGTGAACATACTCAAAATGTCATCCAAATACTTGCACAAAAAGATATATTTGAACAAAAAAGTACGAGTTATTGCTTAAAAAAATCTGCCAAATTCTTGGCAGATGGTATTGCTTCAGAATTCTTTATTGTAGATTAATTATACCAAAATTTGCTCTATCTCTTTAAATGTTTTTACAGGACTTGCACCTTCCCATAAAATAGAATAAACAGCATTAATGATGGGTATATTCATATTTAGTTCTTTATTGATAGACATAATACATTTACTCGCATTATATCCTTCCGCTACCATATTCAATTCAAGTTCGGCTGCTCTTACTGAATACCCTTTCCCAATCATATTTCCAAAGGTTCGATTTCTACTATGTAAAGAATAACAAGTCACTAATAAATCTCCCAAATAAACAGAAGCACTATAATTAATATTAGAACATGCATGACCCTCATTTTGCATGATTGCTTCTAATAATCTTTTCATCTCGTGTGCGCAATTGGCTATATAAACACTTAAAAAATTATCTCCATACTCTAAGCCATGTGCAATACCAGCACCTAATGCATAAATATTTTTAACCACACCAGCATATTGCACACCAATCACATCATTATTTACAATAGTATTGATATATTCTGATTTAAAACAATTAGCTATTTGATGAGTAAAAGCTTGGTCTAATCCAGAAAAAGTTAAATAAGACAATTGTTCTGCTGCCACTTCTTCTGCATGACTTGGACCCAATAATGTGAAATAGCTGCTTAAAGGAAATTGGTATGTTTTTTCTAAATACTGATGTAATAAAATATTATGAACAGGTAATACTCCTTTGATAGCAGAAACAATTTTTTTTCCTTCTAAATCTTTTGCTTTTACTTTTTCCAAGCAAGAAACAATATGTATTGAAGGTACTGCAAATACCAAAATATCTGAAGCTGCAATAACTTCTAAAATATTAGATGAGAAATGAATAGTAGAAATATCAAAATAGGCGTTCCTTAAATAGTGAGGATTATGATGACGCTTTTTAAAATATTCTATGTTCGATTCTTGACGTACCCACCAAGCAATATGATTGCCATTATCAGATGCTATTTTAGCAATAGCGGTTGCCCAACTACCACTACCTATGATACCAATTTTTAATGCCTGCATTTTTCAAAGGTACGAAAAGACAGAAAAAAAAGGGATGCCTTTTTTAGGCATCCCTTTTACTATAAAAAATGAAGTTTTATTTCTTTTCTTCAAATAATTTCTCCTTTGTAACCGGCTTCACCAATGCGCCGTCTTTCAATGATTTACTTACAATACTATATGGACCAGTAATCACCACATCACCCACTTTAACACCTTCCACTTGAATATAGTTTAAGTCTTGGATGTCGGTTTTTACTTTTACCATTTTTACTTTGTTATCTTTTTGTAAAACAAACACTACTTCAGTTAACTCTTCTTCCGCTTTTGCAGGTTCTTCGTTGCTAGTGTTTGCAGTATTTGAAACTTTAGTTTCTTTACCTTGACCATCTTTGTCTCTGGTAGTAACCGCATTTAAAGGAACAGAAATTACATTCACTTTAGACTTAGTTTGAATGTCTGCACTTGCAGTCATCCCTGGTCTGAATGGAAATTTAGTATTCTCTTTTATTAAATCTTGATAACTTTCAGTCAATAAACGAATATGTACTTTATAATTTGCTACTTCTGTTGATGTAGACAAAGCATTTGTAGCAGCAGAAACTGGGTTAGCAATTTTATACACAATACCCTTAAACTTTCTATTATTATATGCATCCACTTCTACTAATGCCGTATCTCCAATCTTTACTTTAGTGATATCATTCTCACCTACATCAACCCTTACTTCAATACTTTTCATATCTGCAACACGCATCATTTCTGTACCTGCCATTTGTGCTGTACCTACCACTCTTTCGCCTTTTTTGACACTCATAGAACTTACAATGCCATCCATTGGTGCTAATATAGATGTACGTGCTAAATCTTTTTCAGCTCTTGCTAATTGTGCTCTAACACCTTGGATCTGCGCTTCTCCACTCTTAATAGATTCTTTTGCACCATTATAATTAGATTCAGCAGATCTAAATGCTTGTTCTGTTTGCTCGTATTCAGATCTAGAAACAATTTTATCTGCAAATAATTTTTTATAACGCTCATTGGTTGCTTTAGCATTTTCATAAACGGTTTTTAAACCGCTCAAATTTGCTTTTACATTTTCGTATTGAGCTTTCACTTGGTTTACACTTGCAGAAACTTGATCTCTTTGTGAAGTATAGATATCAGCATATATTTTAGCCAATAATTGGCCTTTTTTTACACTATCCCCTTCTTCAACAAAAAGGTTCACAATCTCACCAGAAATATCTGGACTTACTTTTACTTCGATTTCAGGATACACTTTACCACTGGCATTCACTGATTCTGTTATGGTTCTAAGTTGTACTTTTTCAGTAGTTACTTCAGTGCCTTCTTCTTTACCAATTACACCTGCTTTTTTTAAGCCAACTAATAATACGATGACTGCTATTACACTTACTGAAATCCAAATGAGTTTCTTATTCATATTCTTTTATTTTCTATTTTCTAATGGTGTTATAAGGATAAATTTTCTCCCTTGTAAAATTCTAATAGTTTAATTCTAAATACATACTCGTATTGAGCTGCTTTGAAATTTACTTTAGCTTTTAGGTAATTATTTTGATTATTCAATAATTCAATGGTGCCTAATAAACCCAATTCATATCTTTTGGTTGCAAAAGAGTATGCTTTTTCAGAAGAGGTTAATGCTTTTTGTGTTGCATTTAATTTATTCAAAGCAACCACCGCATTGGTATAGGCTGAGAAGATATCTTGTTTTAATTTTCTTTGAGTATTTTCTTCTTGAAGAGATGCTGTTCTTAAATTCAATTTAGCTTGTTGGTAAGCAATTTTAGATTGTCCTGCATTGAAAATGGGAATATTCATTTGAAATCCAAAACTTTGACCAAAATTATTATCAACTTGCCTACCCCATCCATTCCAAATATTACTCCAATTTCTAGTGCCACTTGTAGTGGTAAAAACAGGGCTTTGAACATAATATTTAGTGTTATTCACATTCACATATGGTGACAAAGCTGTTGGAGTACTATAACCACTGAATTCATAGCCGCTAATATATTTAAATTGATTAGAGAAGTTAGAACTTAATGAATAACCAAAACTTAAACTTGGATAGAAATTAGCTTTGGCTGCTTTTACATTTTTTTCAGAAGCTTTTACTCTATAGTTTGCTGCTTTTACATTTGGCAAGTTTTGAGACGCAATACTGAAAACATATTCAGGTTGCAAATCTGCAAAATTTTGCAATTTAATTTGTTCTACAGGCTGAACGACTACATCAAAAGGCTTTGCAGCATCTAAATTCAATAAAGCTTTCAATAATAATTTACTTTGCTCCACACTAGATATCGCAGAAATAAAACTGCTACTATCGTTGGCTAATTGGGTTTCTAATTCTAATAAATTAATTTCTGGCAACAAACCTACATCCACTCTTTTCTTAGTTGCTACTAATTGCTCCTTTGTTTGTGCGATTTGAATTTTAGCAATTTCAGTTTGCTCAATAGCTGATAAAACTTGCAAATAATAGGTAGCTACGTTTAAAGAAATATCATTTGCAGTATTTTGCATATCTGCTAAACTAGCTTGCCAACTATATTCTGTTGCGGCTGCATTATTTTTTAATCTACCTGCATTAAATATTTGCACTCCTCCATTTAATCCGAAGTTGTTGAATAAAAACTGCGTGTTGGTAAATCCATTGGTTGTTGGGTCAATAGAACGGCCTAATCTTAAACCCATGCCAGAACTACCTGTTAATGTGGGTAATTGGTTATTCTTAGCAAGGTCTGCTTGAAGTTTTGCTAATCTAGCTTGTACATCTGCTTGTTGAACAGATATATTATGCTGCACAGCGTATTCTACACAGGTTTTTAAATCCCACTTTTCTGGTTCTTGTGCCATTAAGCCTGTACTTAGGCTGATCATCAATAAAGAAAGTATATATTTCATTTTTATCATATGAAGTTTGTCCAACAAAAATCTGCTTTTGCTTCTACAAAAGTAACCTAATACTTCAAAGCTTTCTAAATATTAGACAAGTGGAGCCAAAAAAGGGTTAAATGGCCCTTTTTTGATGATAAAAAACTCGATATATACCTAAAACCAGTGCCAAAAGCACAATTGCGGTCAATGCTGAATATGGTTTATCAATAACAACAGCTATAGCAACCATAAAGTATGCCAATACAAAAATGACACATAATATAGGGGTCCACTTTTTTAATGTGCCAGTCACAGAAACATCCCCTTGTTTTTTCTTTCTTAATAACAATAATGTTGCAGCCGAGGTACTCATACCCATACAATCTAAGAACATACTAAAACTTAAAACATCATCTACCCCTTTACCAAAAAAGGTAATTAAAGCTGTAGTGATTGCAAAAATGGTTAAGCCTGGCACCAAGGCACCTGTTTTTGAATGTGTGGTTTGAAATAATTTGGGCAATACCCCATCTTCACTCATCGCAAACATTACTCTTGGATTACTCATTAAAATAACATTCACATATGCCAACACACTTAATACCATGGCGAAATCAAAAACCTTAGCGCCAAATTTTCCAAACCATGCTTCAAATAATAAAGATCCGATCGCATTGGCATTTTTCATTGAGTCAAATCCAATGACTTTTACATAAGTGAAATTGATTGCTAAGTATAAAAACAATACTATAAAAATTCCAAAAACAATTCCTCTTTGCATTGTCTTTGGATTGGAAATTTCTGATCCAAAATTGATGGTTTGTTGATATCCACCATAAGTAAAGAACACTGAAACCAAACTTACCAATAATAATAAAGAACCATTGGTTCCGTCGTAGACATATAATTTTCCTTCATTATAGCCATGTGGAGGAACACTCACCCCTTTGAATAAAGAAGAAATCAATAAAATAATCAAGCTTATTTTTACTACCATTAAAACGTTTTGTGTTCTACTACTCGTTTTTAACCCTAATAAATTCACAAAATAAAATAGACCAACAGAAGAAATAGCAATGCCTATATTGAACAAAGTACTTGATGGTCTTCCAAATAATAAATCACTTACATAATCTGCTCCAATCAAAGCTACCACCGCTAAAGAAGCAGCATTACTTATCAGTATCAAAACATTTATAGTAAAACCAACTGCAGGGTGATAACAATGTGCAAAAACTTTATAATAACCACCCATCACAGGTAGGCGTTGACCAATCTCAGCATAAGTCAAAGCGCCAAACAAAGCAATGATACCTCCAATGGTCCATGCGCTAAAAAAAATTAACGGTGTACCAGATTTTGCTGCAATGGTGGCTGGGGTTTTAAATATACCCATCCCTATCACCAAACTCACCACAATCATGGTTAAACTAAAAAAATTAATGCTTTGTTTTTCTTTCATCCTTATTATGTTAAGTATAAATATATTAAAACTATTGTAGTTTTCAACAAGTAGTTAATAAATATAAACACCAAGGCCAAATGAATGAATTATGTTTGCTTCTGATTAGGTTCATGAGAATGATTAAAAGGGAATTCCGTTAAAATCGGAAGCTATTCCCGTAGCTGTAAGTTCTAAGCTAATGCAATCATTGCAATATCCACTGAAGTAATTTGGGAAGGATGCAATGTCAAGAACGAGCCAGAAGACCTGCCTGATTAAAAATAACCAACAGCTTTCGGGTAAAAAGCAAGGATTTGTAAAAGAATTCTCTTCTATCAGGAAGCTCATTGTTCACACAAAAAAACAAAACAATGAGCAAAAAATTATTCACGCTCTTAGTGGTCATTATTGCCACAAAAACAATTGCTTTCTCACAAAGCAAAGACAGTCTTCAAAACAATAGTACTTTAAACGAAGTCATTGTTACAGCCAACAAAATTGAACAAAAACAAAACAGTACAGGTAAAGTCGTTAGTGTTATTACTAGCGACCAATTAAATGCCCGCGCCGGACTATCTGTAGCACAGGTATTAAGTGAGCAAGCTGGATTGTATTTACCAGGAGCTTTAAGTAATGCAGGTACTGTACCCAGTATTTATATGCGTGGAGCTTCGAGTGGAAGAACATTAATTCTTATAGATGGTGCACCTGTTGGAGATCCTTCGATGATTAGTAATGAATTTGATTTAAATCTTGTTCCATTGTCTCAAATTGAGAGAATTGAAATTTTGAAAGGATCCCAAAGTACCATGTATGGTTCTGATGCCATTGGTGGTGTTATAAATATAATTACCAAAAAAAGAACGGGTAGTTTTATTACTGGTGGAGCAAGCACTGGAACCTATGGAACTAAGTCCAATCAAATTGCATTCAATGGAGTTCTTGCAAAAGTAAATTACACATTGGGATTTGATAATCAAAAATCAGATGGTTTTTCTTCGGCAATTGACAAATACAATACTGGTAGTTTTGATAAAGATGGTTACAACAATAAAAGTTGGTTTACCAAATTAAATTATTCTATTAACGACAGATGGAGTATTCAAGCAAATACGCGCAAGACATCTTATAAGGCAAGTATTGATTATGGAGCATTCAAAGATGACAAAGACGAATATTTTAATAATGCTACTACAATGTCCGGAGTACAATTAAAATATAAAAAAGACAAAACAATATTTCAATTCCAATATCAATATACAACACAAGATAGAAGTTATTTAAATGACAGTATAGATAAAAAATACATTATTTATGAGAATAATCAATATGCAGGTAAAACACATTTTGCAGATATGTTTTTATCCAAACCTATTGGGAATAATATTCAATGGATAGTAGGTACTGATTTTAGATATGGGTCCTATAATCAAACATATGCAAGCATTAGTGGATGGGGTCCATATAACGAGAATTTTAAAGATACATTTCAATTTCAAAATGCACTGTATACCTCATTCTTAATGAATGATGTATCTAAAAAATGGTTACTTGAAATAGGCACAAGATACAATCATCATTCTCGTTATGGAGACAACCAAACTTTCACCATCAGCCCTTCTTATATAATTCAACCAGGACTTCGTTTAATATCTAGCATATCATCAGGATTCAAAGCTCCTAGCTTATATCAAATAAGTTATAACACTGCATTAAAGGCAGAAACTTCAATTAACACTGAATTAGGTTTTGATTACCATGCTAAACCAGTTGATGCGAGAGTGGTCTATTTCAATAGAACCATTAATAATGGGATTGATTACAATTATATCGATTATAATTTTTTTAATTTTATCAAACAAAAAGTAAATGGTTTTGAATTAGAATTGGCACATCGTTTACCACACAATCAATGGGTAAGCATGAACTATACCTTATTGAATGGACAAGAGACCAATCAAAATAGATTAACCTATACAGACACTATTACCTATAATTACTTATTAAAAAGACCAAAGCATAGTGTACAATTGCAATACAATATTAACTATAAAAAATGGCAAGCCTCCATTTCTGGAAGATACATCAGCAGCAGATACGATGTCGGAGGTTATGCTACACCTGATGTAAAACTTGATTATTATACATTGGTGAACGCGCATATACAGTATAGAGAAAACAATTGGCTTAGTTTTTTTGTAGACCTTCAAAATATTTTAGAAGATCGTTTTCAAGAAATAAATGGCTACAATACCATGGGACGTACTATTCAAATTGGATTTAGATTGCATTAATGCATCTTAAGGTTCGTAAATAGAAAAAGCTTTGTATCTTCATACAAAGCTTTTTTATGCAATTTCAATTTGACCAATTACTTACAGTGATATTTACTTTATTTGCCGTAATTGATATTGTGGGTTCTATTCCCTTATTGATATCTATGAAAGAAAAAGTTGGTAAGATAAAATCAATGCAAGTAACCCTAATTTCGGGCGGATTGATGATTGCTTTTATGTTTTTAGGCAAGCCTTTTTTAAAAATACTTGGTTTAGATGTAAAATCTTTCGCTGTTGGCGGATCTATTGTTATTTTCTTACTAGGACTAGAAATGGTATTGGGCCACGAAATTTTCAAGGGAGATAAAAATGGCCATACAGGATCAGTGGTTCCTATTGCTTTCCCAATTATTGCAGGAAGTGGAACATTAACAACTATTATGTCTCTAAAAGCCAACTTTGAAGAGATTTATATTTTAGCGGGTATACTGGTAAACTTAATGATCATTTATATTGTACTAAAATCTTTAAACTTTATAGAACGCCTGCTAGGACCCGGAGGTCTACTAGCAGTGCGTAAATTTTTTGGCGTAATTCTTCTTGCCATTGCAGTGAAGATTTTCTCTAGCAATGTGGCCGCATTAAAGCGTTAGAAGTTAACCTTACATGTTAAAATATAATTTCTACCAACGGCAGAAATACCGCTAGCGAAATATCTATAATTTAGATCCGTGATATTCTCTACTCCTAATCCAATAGTTAAGTCTTTTGTTGGAGTAAATTGTGACATAAAATTAAATGTCATCCAACTTGGCATGCCATCTTTTGTAGCATAAATCTCGTTGTCTTCTCCATTTAAATTATAATCCGCAATTCTTTTCCAGCTATTGAATACACTATATAATTCTGCATTCCACTTAATACTATTATGCTTAATACCAAATCTACCATATGCTGGTGGGATATGATCTAAAGGCATTTCCTTAGCACCATCATTATATGTTCCTTTTGTATAAGTATAGGTAGCGTTCAATTCTGTATTATTTAATACTCTTAGTCTACCATTTACATTGAATCCATACAAATTTGCTTTGGCTTTATTTTGAGTAGCATATACATCACTTAACACTCCTTGATACATAATGGTAGACTGACCATTCCACGTATATTTATCTGCAACAAGCGCATTTTTAAATAATGTATAAAATAAAGAAGCTCCCCAAGAATAAATTGCACTATTTTTTGAAATAGTCCATTCTGCATTATAAGTATATTCTGGTTTTAAATCTTTATTAGGCACCACTACATAGCCAGTCTTAGTATCAAATACTTTTGTTAGGTCATCAATATTTGGCGCTCTAAAGCCACTGCTTAATCCAAAAGATGTTCTATAGCCATTGTCTGCATTATAAGCAATTCCCCAATTAGCTGTCAGAGCTGCATTAGATTGTTTTGCTTGAGTAAATGGAAAATGCATCAAGGTTGTATCTTTAAACTGTGCATTCAATTGCACAAAATTCAATCTAATACCATCATTGATTACCCAATGTTGATCCAATAACTTTGTATGTTGTAAATAGATAGCCTGATAAGCCATATTGGTTGGGCCATCACTGTATCTTGTAGTTATTGCACTATTGACTAATGTTGCAATATTTGTTCTGTGGGCTTTTGAATTAACTATATTATAATAAGCCTCTACACCCAAATGCACATCTCCATTTTTATCCTTATGCAATAAATCTGCTGTAGCACCCATTATATCAACATTTTCAATTCTATAATCCTTATTTTTAGAATTATATTTTCTGCTAATTCTACTCTCTTCCAAATGCTGATAATTGGCATTCACTGATAATTCTTGAAAATATCCTTTCAACGCAGTTTTGTTAAACTTATAGGAAATCATATTTCTCACTTGTGGTCCATAATACCATTCAGCATAGACTGGCAAGCCTTTACTGGTCTCAGTTAAACGATCATATCTATTGATATTAGAAGAATTAGACAATTGTATATTTAATAGATGTTCAACATTAGCAGAAGGTTTAAATAATATTTTCTGCATAAAATCTTGTTGAGTATACTCTGTTATTTTTTGAACATTGATATTGGCTCTATTATCATTAATAATATCTGTTCCATTTTCTGTTGTCACATAAAATAATCTTTTGCCAAAATCTG
>JALRFB010000050.1 GCA_023256555.1 Sediminibacterium sp.
ATCTAATTATGCTAAACAAATAACGATAAAGAATATTCAAGATAGTATGCAAAATAAATTATCGAATTCGGATACCTCTTCCATGTTATCAAATTATGTTAAGAAGATTGCTTTAACGGATTTTGCGACAAAAAATAATTTGGATTCAATAAAGAGTGCTTTTCTGAATAAATTGAATATTTCAGATAGTAATAAAGTATATGTAACACCCACTCAATTAAATACTAAAAATATTGACACCAGCTCGCTATCGAATAGAATCAATACAAAATTAACTGCATCTGATACTACATTTTTATCAGATAGGATTAATAACAAATTGAGTCTAATTGACACAATTTATATGTCAAATAGAATTGCCAATAATGAACTACTATCTAATAAGTCAACCAATATGAATACTCTTTCTGATTATTCAGATCAAAAATATCCAACAGTAAAAGCAGCAAAAGATTATATTGATCAACAATTTTCAATGGGTATAACAGAAGCTAGTACTAGTATTAAAGGAATAATTCAATTGGTAGGTGATTTGAGCGGTACTGCATCAAATCCTCAAATAAATGAAAATGCAATTTCTACAATTAAGGTTGCTGACGCAGCCATTACAGATGCAAAGATTGCTTCTGGTATTCAAGCATCCAAAGTAGGGTTGGGAAACGTTACCAATAATGCACAACTTTATAGATTAAATGGTTTAACTGCTCAAGAACAAAGTTTTGATATTCCAGGAATAACAGGTTTATCTCCAAATTGGTCATCTCTTGGATCTACACATACTTTGAATATCCCAATGGCGAATGCAACTGCTGTTATAGCGGGTTTAATTAGTAAAACAGATTATGACCATTTTAATCTAGGGTATACAAATTCGATCAACTCCTTTACAACAAATGGTAATAGTGGTGCAGCAAGTTTTAGTGGGCAGGTTTTGAATATTCCTCAGTATACTTTATCTGGTTTATCTGGATCAGTTAATCCAAATTATTTTTTGGCTGGACCCATTTCAGGTGCTGCAGGAGCAGTCCAATATCGTGCTTTAACTGCATCAGATATTCCAAATAATTCCTCCAACACTTCTGGTAATGCTGCAACTGCTGATGCATTTGCAAATTCCAGAAATATAAATTCAATACCGTTCGATGGAACATCTGATATTACCATTAAAGCATCTACTACTAATAAATTATTTTTTAGTACATCAGGTGGAGGAGTATTAGCCACAGATAATTTTGATGGCAGCTCTGCAAAAACTATTTCCTATAATACAATAGGAGCTGCACCGCAAGCAGGATCAACTAGTATAACCACTTTAGGCACTATTAGTACAGGTGTTTGGAATGGCTCAGTAATTGGAGAAACTATAGGTGGTGCAGGTACAGTGAATGGAATTCTTAAAGCTGATGGCAATGGTCTTGTTAGTGCAGCCACTTCATCAGATTATCAGCTTCCCTTGACTTTCAGTAATCCTCTCACAAATGTTTCAAGTAATATCTCCATTAGTCAAGTAAGTTCCAATACTTCAGGTTATTTAAGTAGTAGTGATTGGAATACATTTAATAATAAAATTGGTCCATCTGAAAAAGGAGCAGCGAATGGTGTAGCCAGTTTAAATGCCAATGGTAAAATTCCTACTTCACAAATTCCTGCTATTTCTTTTTCGAGTGGTTATGTAGTTAGTTCGCAGTCGCAAATGTTGGCATTGTCGTCTGCAGTAGTGGGTAGTATTGCTATTAGAACAGATAATAGTAAAAACTATGTCTTGAGTGCGTCTGATCCATCAGTATTAAGTAATTGGTTGGAATTATTAATGCCTGCTGCAGTGTCTTCTGTGAATGGATATACTACAGGATCCATAGTATTGACCAGTTCTGATATTAGTGAGGGAGCCAATTTATATTTTACCGATGCGAGAGTGAAAACAGCTGTGAATGGCTTTTTAACTGCGGAAGCTCCCTTGAGTTATAATACAACTACTACAAAGTTATCTATTGCTCAAGCAAGCGCGAGTTCTAATGGATATTTAAATTCAACTGATTGGAATACTTTCAATAATAAAATGAATACTATAGGTGTTCAATCAGCCAATACCATTTATGCGGCACCTAATAGTATCAATGGGGCTCCTAGTTTTAGAAGTATAGTGGCTGCTGATATTCCCATCTTGAATCAAAACACCACTGGAAATGCAGGGTCTGCAACTATTTTAGAAACTACAAGATCAATTAACGGTGTTGGATTTAATGGAAGTGCAGACATTAGTATTTCAGCGAATACAAGCAATGCAATTACATTTAATAGTTTAGGTACAGGAGCAGCATCTTCTGTAAGTTTTAATGGTTCTTCTGCGAAAACAATTTCTTATAATACTATTGGGGCATCTCCCATTGCAGGTACAACATCTTTAACCACATTGGGCACCATTACCACAGGTACTTGGAATGCTTCTGTGATTGGATCAAGTTATGGAGGTGCAGGAACCAATAACGGTATTTTAAAAGCCAACGGATCTGGTACAGTTTCTGAAGCCATTGCAGGAACTGATTTCGAAGCACCATTAAGTTTTAACACACCATTGAGTAGAACATCTAACACTATTTCGATTCAAACAGCAACAAGTAGTAATACAGGGGCACTTTCTTCTACAGATTGGCAGCTCTTTAATAATAAACAAGCTACCATGGTGGCAGGTACTGGAGTGAATATAACTGGCGGCAATACTATCAATATCGGTCAAGCTATTGCAACAACAAGCACACCAAGTTTTGCTGGACTAAATGTAAGTGGATTAAATGTAAGTGGGATAGTGGCCAACTCCGCAGCAGGCGCATTAAGTACTATTGGAACAACAGGTACAGGATTGGTTGTAAAAGAAAATACGCCCACTTTGATTACTCCAAATTTAGGTGCAGCGAATGCAAGTTCGATTAATGTTACTGGAGATATTACTGCAAAAAGGTACAAACTTACTATGCCTAATGCCACAACTGCTTCTGCTACAACCAATATAGATTTAAGTACTGGTAATGTATTTACTATAAATTTAGGTGCAAACATCACAACCCTTACAACTAGCAATGCGGCAGTTGGTACCTACTTGGTGAAATTTGTGCAGGATGCAACTGGTTCAAGAACAGTCAGCTTCCCAGCTGCATGGAAATGGGCTGGTGGGGTGGTACCCATTTTAACTACTACCGCTTCAAAATTAGATATTGTTACTTTGGTTTATGATGGAACAAATTTTTATGCAACCATCGTAAAAAATTTTTAGATGATGAAAAAGCAAATTTTATTTTTAGTCAGTTTGTTTTTTATAAATCATCTTCTATCACAAGTGGTCCCTCAAGGATTTTTAGTCAATCAAGAAGTTGAGACTGTCACCATTGGTACACAGATTTGGATGAAGTATAATTTAGATGTAGAAACTTATCAAGATGGAACAGCTATAGAAAGGGCCAATTTAGCATTTACTAGATCTGTAGTTTTACCTTCTTGGTGTTATTATAATTATGATATAGCCAATGATAATACATATGGTAAGTTATACAATGGCTATGCAGTCAATGATGCTAGAAATATTTGTCCGATTGGTTTTAGAGTTCCCACCAGAGCTGAATTCAATACTTTAAATACCTATTTAGGAACCAATGCTGGAGGTAAATTAAAAGAAGCAGGGCTTACTCATTGGGCTTCTCCCAATACTGGCGCTACCAATAGTTCAGGTTTTACAGGATTACCAGGGGGATATATGGGAGATGCTGGATCTTCATCCAATATAAGTTTACAAGGATATTTTTGGACTTCCACTTCAGCTGGTAGTACAAATTATATTAGGTACTTAAGATCTGGTGATGCCAATTTTACAGAGTCCACTGCATTTGTTTTAGCAGGTGGTGCATCTGTAAGATGTATTAAAAACTAGTTTATTTATTTTTCAAAATAGGAGCTAAGACTTTTAATCTACCATCAATCTTTTTTTCATCTAATTGAAGGCCAAGAATTTTTGCAATTAGTGGGTATACATTTACATTTTCGAATCCATCAATCACTATTCCTTTTTTAAATGCAGGTCCCCAAGCAATAAATGTGGCTCTCATATCAGGATGATGATTATCAAATCCATGTTTGCCAGGAGTTGTTTTTCTATTACCTAAATTAAAAACTTTAGGCAATTTGGGAGTAACAATAATATCTCCTAATCTATCATAGCGATCATCCTTTTTTGCATAATGCCAATACGCTGGAGTTTCGTTTAATGTATATGTATTAAATGCAGTATCTTTTTTTAATGCCTCAACTGTAGCATTTATTTTGGTACTGTCTTTTGAATATAAATGTAATAATGCATCTCCCCAAGGAACTCTGAAATAAGCAGTGTCTATTTGTTTTGGGAGTCCCATTGTGTTTATATTGTCTACATCGGTCATGCCATGATCAGAAACAACAATATAGTTAATAGGTAGGTTCAATTCTTTCAAGCTTTCTTGAATGGCATTGATCGCACTATCAACAAACTGGACTGCCTTGGTTACTTTTGCATCCTTAGTACCATAGCTATGTGCATCATGATCTACTTCTGGGAAATAGAAAGTAATTAAGTGTGGTCTTTTTTCTTCAGGTAGGCTTAACCAATCTTTTACTGCCTGAATTCTTGTTGCAATATTGGTTTTCTCATTATAGTTATAAAAGTAAGTTGGATTAATGCCTTCAACAGGAGCTTCAGATCCTACCCAAAAATAACTCGCACTTATCATTTGTTGTTTTTCTGCCAATACCCAAATTGGCGTGCCTCCATAATATCTTGGATCTGCTACCAATTTTTTATTGGACATGGAATACTGAGCACCAGTTGCTTTATCAAAATAAGTATTGTCTACTAAGCCATTATGAGAGGGATATTGTCCAGTTGCAATGGCATAGTGATTGGGGAAAGTCAAGCTTGGAAAAGAAGGTGTCATGTATTTTGCACGCACTCCTTCTTTTGAAGCTTTTTGTAAAAAGCTAGCATGATGCAATTCTGTGAAATCTGTTCTCATGCCATCAATAGATATCATAATCACATAAGGCTTCTTCATTTGAGCTGCACTATTCATTCTTCCTTTGATAATCTGCTGCGTAGTGTCTTGCGCAAAGCTTGTTGCAATTAATTGCATTGCAATCAAGCATAAACTAATTCTCTTTAATATCATTTGTATTTTTTCTTAATCTTTTTGAAATCTCTACGGTTATTATTGCTACTATAATTCCACCTCCTACATCCATTGGAAAATGTTGACCTAAATAAATTCTAGAATAACCGCATAGCATTGCATAAATTAATCCAATTAAAACCAATTTATTATTCTTGAATAAATAGACTGTCAATAAAAAAATAGTAAATGCAGTGGCAGTATGTCCAGAAGGAAAACTGTTTAACTGATGCATTACAACTCCCTTTACTGTATGGATTTGATTTGGGTCAATCCCGCTTGCAATGGGTCTCGTAATATTTGGAAAAAAAATTTGTTTGGGGATTTGTGTCAATAAAGTTGAGATGGCAAAACAGTATATTATAATTCCTTTATCTTTTTTTAAGAACCAGCCTACAATAATAAGATAAGGTATCCAAGCCCATCCTTCAGCTAAGTATGTACATCCCAACATAAAATTATCAGCAATTCTGCCAAAATCATGATTCAAGAATAAAAAAACTGGTATTTTACCCCAGATAGCACTTGTCCCCAAAAGCACAAAGGCAATTAACCAAGCACTGGTTCTGGCTATTGAATAAGGATTGGTTTTGTTCTGGATCATTTAATGGATGAATATCTTCAAAATTACGAATGTTCTGCGGCTAAGTCAACTAAAAATTAAAATGGTTGTTATAACTTTACCCATCGCCATGAGCCAACAGAAAGAACAAATAAAAGTTATAGGTGCCAGAGAGCATAATTTAAAAAATTTTGACATAACTATCCCTAAAAATGAACTAGTTGTTTTCACTGGTGTGAGTGGTAGTGGTAAATCTTCTCTAGCTTTCGATACTTTATACAATGAGGGCCAAAGACGCTATATGGAAAGTTTTAGCGCTTATGCTAGACAATTCATGGGTCAAATGGAAAGGCCAGATGTGGATCAAATAACTGGTCTATCTCCGGTCATTGCGATTGAGCAAAAAACCACCAATAAAAATCCAAGATCTACTGTTGGAACAGTGACTGAGTTGTACGATTTCTTAAGATTATTATACGCAAGAATTGGAAAAGCCTATAGTTATAATACAGGCAAGCCTATGATTAAATTTTCTGAAGCTGAAATCATTCAAAATATTTTCACTCAGTTTAAGGATAAGAAGATTAATTTATTGGCACCTGTAGTAAGAGGTAGAAAAGGTCATTATAGAGAGTTGTTTGAAGAGATCAGAAAGAAGGGATTTGTGAAAGCAAGGATTGATGGTGAAATGGTAGAACTCAAGCCAAAGCTTCAAGTAGATAGGTATAAGATTCATGATATTGAAGTGGTGGTAGATAGATTGCCTGTAAATGAAAGCATGAAGACAAGATTAGGGGAGAGCGTAGCACAGTGTTTGAAGATGGGTAATGGTTTATTATTTATTGTAGAAGAAGGAAAAACAAAAACCGTTCAATACTCAAAACAATTAATGTGTTTGGAAACTGGATTGAGTTATGAAGAACCCTCGCCCAATAGTTTTTCTTTCAATTCACCTTATGGAGCCTGTCCAACTTGTAAGGGATTAGGAAATGTATATGCTATTGATTTAAATTTAATCTTGCCAGATAAATCATTGAGTATAAATGAAGGGGCTATTCATCCATTAGGAGAAGCTAGAGAAGCAAGTGTGTTTACGCAGATTAAGCAGTTTGCTAGAAAGCATAAAATTAGTTTGGATAGGGCCATTCAAGATTTGACCAAAGGAGAATTAGACT
>JALRFB010000051.1 GCA_023256555.1 Sediminibacterium sp.
ATTAATTGTTTGAATAAATAGGGTTAAATATCTATAATAGTATATGTGTTAAATTATCTATTTTCCATCAGACGCTCTTGCGTCTTCTCCTTGAAGAAAATTATAAATGCAATCAACACTGCACCTGCAATCGAAGCAGGGATTAACCAAATATTGGTCCAAGCATGTTGTGTGTCACTTATTTTATGTTGGTCTACTACAAAACCACTATACCATGTACCAATAAACATGCCCACACCATATGTGGCAAAAGTAAATAGACCTTGTGCAGCATTTTTAATAGTCTCTCCAGCAGCTTTTTCAGTGTACATATATCCAGTCACAAAGAAGAAATCGTAACAAACACCATGTAAAATAATACCAGCATATAACATCCAGCTAGTATCTAAAGTACCATGAGCAAAACAGATATATCTTAATACCCAGGCACTCATTCCTAAGATCAACATTTTTTTTACACCAATCTTATTAAACAAGAAGGGGATAGCCAAAATAAATATGGCTTCAGACATTTGACCCATGGTCATTTTACCTGCTACATTTTCTAAACCAATTTCGTTTAAGAAAGGATTAGCAAATCCGTAATAGAATGAAAGTGGGATACAAATTAAAATTGCAGCAATAAAAAATACTAAATAAGATTTTTCTTTTAATAAAACGAAAGCATCTTTTCCTAAGATGGCGCCTAAATCTGTTTTAGTTCCAGCACCTTTAGGTGGTGTATTAGGTAAAACAAAACTAATCACACCCAATACAGCAGAAACCACAGCAGCAACATGGAAAGTGCCCGCTGTTTTTTCAATACCTAATTGAGAAATAATTAATCCAGCTACAATCCATCCCAAAGTTCCAAAAACCCTAATCCAAGGGAATTGTTTTCCAGGATCAGTCATTTGAGCAAAAGCAACGCTATTGCTTAAAGCAATAGTGGGCATGTACAATAAAGAGTATACTAATATTACCCAATAAAAACTAGAGTTGTCTACTTTTGTAGCATAGTACAACAATGCGGCACCAACTAAATGTAATACACCCATGATTTTTTGAGCAGCAAAGAATTTGTCTGCAATCATTCCAACAAAGAAAGGAGAGATAATCGTGGCGATAGCACCTGCACTATATGCGGCACCTACATCCACTCCGGATGATTTCAATACTTCACCCATATAAGTTCCCATAGTTACATACCACGCTCCCCAAATATAATATTGGAGAAACATCATAGCAGATAATAGCAAGCCCGTTTTTAATTTCATATTGGTATTTTTTAGCGCATTCAATATACTAAAAAATACCTTAAAAAACGGACTAGAAGTGGCTAAATCTTAGTTTAAAGCTTGTAAAATATCAGCTAAAATATCATCACGGTGTTCTAGGCCAACTGAGATTCTGATAAGGCCTGGAGTAATGCCTGCTGCCAAACGTTCTGCTTCAGATAATTTGGCATGTGTGGTGCTAGCAGGATGTGATGCAATGCTTCTTGTATCACCTAAATTAGCAGTTAAAGAAAGCATCTTTATTTGGTTTAAGAATTTTCTTCCTGCTTCAAGACCACCTTTTAATTCAAAGCAAACAATGCCGCCACCATTCTTCATTTGAGCTTTTGCAATACTATGTTGAGGATGTGATGCCAAAAAAGGATACTTCACAAAATTGATTTGTGAATTGCCTTCTAATTTTTCTGCTAAATAAAGTGCATTAGCACAATGGCGATCCATTCTTACTTCCAATGTTTCTAAACTCTTACTTAAAATCCATGCATTGAAAGGTGACATAGAAGGTCCAGTACTTCTGCAGAATAAATAAATCTCATGGATTAAATCTTTTCTACCAACCACCGCTCCGCCTAAAACCCTTCCTTGACCATCAATCCATTTAGTAGCTGAATGCACTACTAAGTCTGCTCCTAGATCTATAGGTGTTTGACCAATAGGAGTTGCAAAACAGTTATCAACGTTTAAAATAATATTATGTTTTTTAGCAACTCTACTTATCATGGCAATATCAATGATATCTAATCCTGGATTAGTAGGAGACTCTAAATAAATCATTTTTGTTTGTGGAGTAATGGCTGCTTCCCATGCTGCTTCAGTAGCATTAGTATTAATATAAGAATAATCAATACCATATTTAGGCAAGTATTTTGCAATCACTGTATGAGTACTTCCAAAAATAGCATTACAAGAAAGTATATGATCTCCCTTTTTCAATAAAGCCATAAAAGAACCAAAGACTGCACTCATTCCGCTAGAAGTTGCAAAGCCGGCTTCTGCGTTTTCAAGAATACATAATCTATCTACAAATTCTTTCACTGTAGGATTGGAGAATCTACTGTAAATATTGGCATCTGTTTCGTCAGCAAAAGCAGCACGCATATCTTCTGAGTTATCAAAAGTAAAACTGCTTGTTAAAAATAGAGGAGAAGAGTGCTCATGATTTTTAGTTTGATCCACTCTTGTTCTAATAATTTTTGATTGCTTATGCTGCATAAAACCTTTTTTAAAAATTCAATTAAACTATTTCAACGCTCCAAGTGATTACTGCACCAGCGGCTCTTAAAGTTGCTGCTACAGAGCAGTACTTGTCCATCGATAAAGCACATGCTTTTTCTGCTTTCTCTTTTGACATACTTCCTTTTAATTTAAAAACCACATTCACGGTTTCCCATAAAGCAGGTTCTTTACCTACAGCTCTTTCGCCACTAATCACCATTTCAAATTGTTCGATGGTTTCTTTTTGTTTTTTTAAAATCATTACTACGTCCACACCACTACAACCACCTAATGCACTGAGTAATGCTTGCATTGGTCTTACACCTGCACCATGTCCACCTTGATCTACAGGTATGTCCATTGTCATGGTTTTGCCAGCTTCGTCAGTGGTTTCAAATAAATAATCTTCATCAATTCTTTTTAAATGTATTGTTGCCATAGTTAATGCTTGTTAGTATATACGTACTATAATTATTGTACCTTTGCCAAAGGTAATTCAAATAAAAAATGGCGCCAACTATATATCAATATAATCAACCTTTCACGCTAGAGTGTGGGATTAGTCTACCCAAATTAAAGATTGCTTATCATACCTATGGGCAATATGAACCTGGGAAACCAGTGGCTTGGGTATGTCATGCGCTTACTGCGAATAGCGATGTAGCAGATTGGTGGAAGGGATTAGTGGGCGAAGGAAGTTTGATTAATCCTAAAGATTATTTTATTATTTGTGCGAATATTATTGGTTCTTGTTATGGATCTACTGGTCCATTAAGTGTAGAAGACTTAGGTGCAGCAATTAGTTTAAATAATTTTCCGACCTTGACCATTAGAGATATGGTGGAAGCACATATCTTATTAAGAAAACATTTAGGTATTGAGCAAATAGATTTATTAATGGGTGGAAGTATGGGAGGATATCAAGCGCTTGAGTGGGCAGTATACGAACCCAATGTTATCAAAAAAATGTTTTTAATTGCAACATCTCCTTCTGAAAGTGCCTGGGGTGTGGCAGTGCATACTGCACAAAGATTAGCCATTGAAGCAGATCCTACTTGGAAAGATGCAACACCTAATGCTGGTGCGAATGGATTAAAAGCAGCGAGAGCGATTGGTATGTTGACATATCGTAATTATGGTATCTTCCAAGAGAAACAAACAGACGAGGATCCAGAGAAGATAGACAATTTCAAAGCTTCTTCTTATATGATATATCAAGGAGAGAAATTGGTGAAAAGATTTTATGCATATAGTTATTGGTTATTGACTAAGTCGATGGATAGTCATCACTTAGCGCGTAAACGTGGAGGAGATTTAATGACTACATTGGCCACTATCAAAACTCCTACATTTATTATTGGAATCAATAGTGATATTCTTTGTCCTTTAGATGAGCAAAGATTTATGGAACACCATATGCCTAATGCAAAATTAATTGCGATAGATTCCATGTATGGCCATGATGGTTTTATTATTGAAACAAAACAAATTTCCAACTTATTAAAGAGTTGGTTGGTATCTCAAAAAAGCTAAAACATACATCTTATGAAAGGCTTCTTAAGACAAATAGGGGAGTATTTATTTTTGGTAAAGCGCGATCCTAATCAAGAAAGAACAGGCATGATGAAAGCCATGCATGGCATGAACCGTATATCTTTGATTGTATTTTTAATTGGAATACTAGTAATCTTAATTAGAAAGTTCTTCTAGAATAATTCCAGCCGATACTTCAGCAGCGTTTTGGCCTGTATACAATGCGTTTTGTAATGCAGCATAATCTTCTTTGATCTGTGCTTGTTTAGCTGGATTTTCTAATAATTCTTTTAATGCTGCAATTAAATTAGCAGTAGTTAATTCTTCTTGAATTAATTCTTTCACCACTTCTTTATTCATGATTAAATTCACGAGTGCAATGAATTTAATTTTTACAAATCTTTTTGCTAAAGCCAATGTGATGGGGTTGCCTTTGTAACAAACAATTTCTGGCACGCCCAATAATGCAGTTTCTAATGTAGCAGTGCCACTTGTCACCAAGGCCGCTTTGCTATGATTTAACAAAGCATAGGTATTGGCTTTTACAATATGTATGTTTTTATTTTTGGGCACCAATGAAGCAAACCATTCGTCATCTAATCCAGGTGCTTGTGCAATGGCAAAATGATCATCTGGAAAAGCATTTGCTACCGATAACATTATAGGAAGCTTTTTTAATATTTCTTGTTTGCGACTTCCTGGTAATAATGCAATAATTTTTTCTCCTTCAATTGAAGGTAGGGGATGTGCAAGATTTTTTTGATCAGCTAACACCTGCATGAGTGGATGACCTACATAATCCACTTCCCAATTCCATCTCTCTTTAAAATAATGTTTTTCAAAAGGTAAAATACAAAGTAATCTATCAATAGATTGACGCATTTGTGGAACACGATTTTCTTTCCATGCCCAAACCTGTGGCGCTATAAAATAAATTACTTTTAATCCCTTTGTTTTCGCCCATTTAGCAATACGTAAATTAAAACCTGGATAATCTACACAAACCAATACATCAGGTTTAAATTCCAAAATATCCTGCTTGCAAAATTTGATATTAGATAGAATGGTTCTTAAATTCATCAACACTTCCACGAAACCCATGAATGCCAAGCTTCTATAATGCTTTACTAATTTGCCTCCAGCAGCTTGCATTAAATCACCTCCCCAACATTGTATAATTGCATTGGGGTCCTTGGCTTTAATAGCTTTGATCAAATTAGATCCATGTAAATCTCCACTGGCTTCTCCAGCAATGATATAATAGCGCATTTATAAAAACCATTTACATGCAATAGCAACTATTGCATAAATACATGTAGTAAAAAATATTCCTTTAGCTGTTTTGTCGTTTTTTTGTTGAATAAAGAAAGTCAATACGGCTGCATTGATTAATAATGAAACACTAATCATAGCAGAGAGTACTGTTTTTTGTTGTGCTAAAATTGTCAGAAATTCTTGTGCTGTAAAGACACTGAATTTCCATTGGTAAAAACCTACAAATCCTAAAAAGGGTAGGGCTAAACCTAATAATACTCCCAATACATAATGATCTTTCTGTAGCATTACCATTTCCATTTTTTACTAAGAGATGCTTTGAGTGCATGATTGGTTAAATCAAATTGCACTGGTACCACACTTACATAATTGTGCGCCAAAGCCCAAACATCTGTGTCTTTTGCTTTGTCAAAGTTTTTGAAAATCCCAGTCAACCAAAAATATTTTTTCCCAAAAGGATCTTTTCGTTCCACATATTCTTCCTCGTATTTTGCATAAGCCTGTTTACAAATCTTAATCCCCTTGATCAATTCTTTTTTTACATTGGGGATATTCACATTCAAGCATAGGTGTTTATCTAATTTCTTATCTGCAATAACATGTTCCATGATAATACGTGCATAATGAGTTGCAGCGGTGAAATCTGCCTCGATACTTAAATCCAATAAACTAAATCCAATACTTGGAATGCTTTCAATGGAAGCTTCCAATGCAGCAGACATGGTTCCAGAATAAATTACATTAATTGAATGATTGGCACCATGATTAATTCCACTTATACAAATAGTAGGTTTACGATGCATTACTTTATCTACCGCCAACTTTACACAATCTACAGGAGTGCCGCTGCAAGCATAGGCTTCCACACCCTCCATAAAATTTACTTTAGTCAATCTCAAATGTTGTCCAAGGGTTATAGCATGTCCCATACCGCTTTGTGGCTTATCTGGAGCCACCACTACCACTTTACCCAAGGGTAGTGCAGCTTCCACTAAAGCCCTGATTCCTGGGGCATTGATGCTATCATCATTTGTCACTAAAATAAGGGGTCTTTCTTTTTGTGTTTTTGCCATACTGCAAGTTAGGTTTTGAGGGTCAGAAAAAAAATTGCTAAAAAAATTTGGTAAAACTAAATAATTTAGTAAATTGCACTAAAATCATTAGTTATGTCATACGCAGGTAAGAATTTAAAATTCATCAGAAAGCAGCGCGAATGGACACAGGAAGAAATGGCCCAACAATTACAAATTAAGCGTTCTTTAGTGGGTGCTTATGAGGAAGAAAGGGCTGAACCTAGACTAGAGGTGCAAGAAGCCATTTGTGCTTTATTTAATCTTAGTTTGGAAGAATTTCTTTTTCAAGATCTCTCTCAAAAGGGTGGTTTAGGTCAGGATGGTTCTAATGGTGGTTCTAATTCCTATTTAGATCGTCGTAGGTCCATGAAAATGGATAGATCTGCTTCTATTGTTCCCATTGTGCCTTTCGTGCCTGTTAAGGCTGCAGCAGGGTATTTGGCAGGTTATGCTGACCCAGAGTTTCTAGACGAACTAAATACCTTT
>JALRFB010000052.1 GCA_023256555.1 Sediminibacterium sp.
AGTCCCTTGTGTTCACTCACATAACTTGCGGATGCTATTCTACTTTGTTGTTCAGTAGCTAAGCCATAATCAATCATTGCATAACCAAAAAAATAAGCTTCCATCAATATAGTGAAAATAGGAGTGAACCAACCAATTAAGGGCAATGTACAAACCAATACCACAGGAATTAAATATACTGTTTGCCAAAGTAAATTGGTTAAACTTAATTGAATGGCTCTTATGACTAATTTTCTATAAGTTGATATATTCAATACAAATGTTTTTTGTTGTTGAATAGCAGCAACTCTTAAATGTAAGTAGCTAAAGAAAGGAGAGAATAATACTAGAAAAATAAATTTAAATATAGCAAAGTAAAACATTAGCAGAGTGAACCATAACCAGAAGCTACCCATTGTGATAAAGAAACCCAACCAATCACTATTTATGCTATCTACAAATGTTTTTAAGCCAGTTTTAAGAATAATCCACTCAATAAAGAAGCTAGAAGTTTGGCCAAAATAATTCATACCAATAATAAACAAGCATGTATAAATAATACCTGGCGCGATCATCCACTTCCATAATTTATTTTGTAAAATAAATTGGTGTGCAATAAAGTAAGCCCTAATAGATAAAATAAGTTCTTTAAGCATTAATGTTGCATTTTAGTTCCATAAGCTAAGTCACCTGCGTCACCTAATCCTGGAACAATATAGCTCTTATCATTTAATACATCGTCAATATCTCCGCACCAAATTGGTATATCTTTTCCTAAAGCTTTTTCTACTAATTCAATTCCTTGCTTACTTGCAATGGCCACTGCAATATGAATTTCTTTAGGTTTTTGTGTTTTTGTGATTGCTTGAATAGTTTCCACTAGCGATGCTCCGGTGGCTAACATAGGATCTGCAATAATTAATATTCTATTATTTAAATCTGGACAACTGAGGTATTCAATGCTGATTTCAAAACTTCCATCATCATGATGTTTTCTATAAGCAGATATAAAAGCATTATCTGCTTTATCAAAATAGTTCAACATGCCTTGGTGTAGCGGTAAACCAGCTCTTAAGATAGTTCCTAAAACAGGTTGTTCTTTAAGCATTTTTGATTGATGCACTCCTAAAGGTGTAGTGGTAGGAACAATTTGATGAGCCATTTTTTTACTCATCTCATAAGCAATTACCTCTCCAATTCTTTCAATATTTCTTCTAAAACGTAGTCTATCGTTTTGTACGTTTACATCTCTTAATTCTGCAATCCAATTACTTAATAAACTATGTTCTTTGCTTAAATGGTGGACCATGGACTTATTTTTTTTCAAAACTAAGTTTCTTCGGTCAATTTTAAAATAATTTAAAGCGATCTCCGTCAAATAAACCTTTATCACTCAATTTTAAGTGAGGAATAACTAGTAAAGCCATAAAACTGAGGGTCATAAATGGAGATCCTAGGGAAGAACCAAGTGACTTGGCCATACTATCAATATTTGAATAGGATGCTGCTACTTTATAAGGGTCGTCTTTGCTCATTAAGCCGGCAACCGGTAAGCCCAATACTTCAAGATAATTCGTGTCGGTACAACTAATGCCTCCTTTTTCTTTAATCACTGCATTGATCGCTTCCACAATCGATTTGTCATCTACTCCAACAGCAATGATATTATGACTATCGTGGGCTACCGTTGAAGCTATAGCACCTCTTTTAAATCCAAAATTTTTAATAAAAGCCATTTTAGGGCTTGCTTGGTGATATCTATTATACACCACCATCTTTAAAATATCTTTTTCAGCATTGGAAACAATATTTCCATCTTTTAAACTTGCTTCTTCCCATAAACAATTGGTGATCAATTGGCCATCAATCGCCTCAATCACTGCAATGGCATTTTCTTTATTAGGGTAATCTTCTACTTTAATTTGAATGGAGGATTCGTTTATTAAACTAGTGTCAAATTGATTGATTATTTTTTCATCAATACTTTTAATGAATGATTGACCCTTCTCTGCAACTTTTTCGCCATTGATATAAGTCTGTTCAACTTTGAAATTCACTAAATCCTCTACTACTATAAAATTGGCAGGATCTTTTTCTCTCGCTAATCCAGTTGGTAATTTATAATGTAATACCGGATTAATACATGCAGTCTTTAAAATATTGAAAATATTTAAACCTTTAGCAACTGCCCTTGCACATAATTGGTTAATATGTCCTATGACTAAACTATCTGGATGCTTATCGTCACTGCAAAGCATTACGCTATTTGGATGATCATCTATTAATTCATAAAGTGCTTCGAAATTTTTTGCCGCACTCCCTTCTCTAATTAATATTTTCATGCCATAGCTTAATTTGTCTACAGCTTCTTCTATCGTAAAACATTCATGATCTGTGCTGATACCAGCTTCGATATATGTTTTTGCATCATCGCCCATTAATCCTGGCGCATGTCCATCAACAGGTTTTCCTGCTGCATGTGCTGCTTTAATTTTTTTCATGACTTCCTCGTCATTGAAAAGCACACCCGGGAAGTTCATCATTTCACTTAAGTAGTAAATATCTTTATTAGCCAATAATGTAGCGACTTCTTGACTATTTATAGATGCGCCTGCTGTTTCAAAAATTGTGGCCGGAACACAGCTCGGAGCTCCAAAGAAAAAATGAAATGGTACTTTTTTGCCATTTTCAATCATATAATGTACTCCTTCAATACCACATACATTCGCAATTTCGTGCGGATCACTTATAGTGCCAATTGTTCCATGTAATACAGCCAACTGAGCAAATGCACTTGGTATTAACATGCTACTCTCAATATGTACATGACTATCTATAAAACCAGGAAGAATGTATTGCATTGGAGCATCTTCTAGTAACTCAATTTGTTGAATATATCCATCTTGTATATGTAATGCAGCAGGATATATTTTTTTGCCAATGATGTCTACATATTGACCTTTCACTTGAATTGCTGAATTCATTATAAAGATGGTTTTATAAATTAAACCAATAATTGAATTTAAAAATAAGTGCTCTATTTTTATTTTTAAACATAGGGTCAGTGAAATAATTATCTGTATATACTAAAAAGAAATCACTCATAGGTTTATACCTGTATTGCAATCTACTATTTACACTAAAATTATTACTCTGCGTATTGTATTGAATAAACGTAGTCCAGAATAATTGCGTGTTAAAATTGTATTCGATTTTTGGTTGAATTAAAATCAAATTAGAACTACCATATATACCAGGTAATTCAATCTTATTAAACTGCGATCTCAATCCAAAATTTAAATGCGGTTGTTTTCTTAAATTAAATCCAGCTCCAAAACCTTTTACGATTCCATTATAAAATTGACCAACTGTAAATCCAGCTCCATAAGAAAAGGCTTTTCTAAAATCAGACATGTACATCATATTAACCTGATTAAAGCTATATCTAGCTGCTGGAATAGGAGTTGCATTTGTAAATTTAGTTGCAAACAACAACTCAGTAGTTGAATTGGATAAAGTGAGATCTAAAGAGCTAGTATTTTTATACTGGCTTCTAACAGTCATTTTTATATTGCCTTCATTAAAACTATTGTCTGGGTTCAATACCAAATCGTGGTTTAAGCTTGCGTTGACCTTTCCAAGCTTTCCTTTTTCTGGCAACACTTCATAAGTTAGCATAGTGAACATGGTCTTAAAACCCATTCTAACTACAGTGTCTCTTGCGGCATCATAGTTCTCTATTCTTTGAACAAAGCCCATATCTGTGTAATAGTTCTTGCCAACATTATTGACTAAATTGATAAAACTCCAATGTTTTGAGCTTAACATATAACCAGTTTCTACATATGCATCTTCTTTGTTGATTCCTTCTTTATAAGATTGGTTATAATGTGTCCAAGTACTAATTGTTCCTGAAGTATTAGAGTATTCGAAATTTAAACCGGCATTACGCCCATATCTGTCCAATGGATTCTTCTTTGCTGCAGCTTCAGATATAAAATTCTCTCTATTCAAGAAATATGCTTTGATAGAAGATCTGGCTAGAACCCTTCTATGTATGGTAAATGCAGAAAAGTTTTCAGGAGAATAATTGCCTTGTCTACCTGTTTGCATATCCATTACGCCAATCCTTGTTGAAGGATCTATATTGCCAGAAAGTCTTGCTCCGAATAAAATAGGTATTTTATTACCATCTTTATCTAATCCAATTGTTCTAGAATAAAAAGGTCGAATTGGAGGAATACCAAAATCAGAAAATAAATCTGAATTTTCTAGAAAGAAAGTTCTTCTTTCAGGTAAGAAAATATTAAAACGCGTAAGATTAGTTACTTGTTGGTCCACATCTACTTGAGAGAAGTCGGGGTTAAACGTAAGGTCTAAATTCAAAGATGAATTCACAGCCACTTTGGAATCAAATCCTGCTGTACCACTTGCTTGAAGTTTCTGTCCATTCTCTCTATCTTCATTTCCGTTTCCTGTGATATAGGGTTGAAAAATAATATTACTTGAGTTTTTTGGAGGACTTGAAGGAAAGTGTAATACACCTGTATATCCCAAATCATAAGACTTAAAATTGGTAGGGACTTTAGTCCAAGGACTGTATTCATTATGTTTGGCATCAATTCTTAAAAAATTAATTCCCCAATGTTTTTGATTGGGATCAAATCTCAAAGATTTTAAAGGTATAGCGATCTCTGCTACCCAATAATTACCATAATCTTTTGTAGCCGAGAACCATTTGGTATCCCAACTCCAACTTGGTTTATCTTGAAAGCTATTGTTTAATTGATCTTCTGACTGAACATTTAAGGCGTTGACTACAAAGAAAAAACCATTTGTCTTTTGATTTAGTGGATCTAACATGATACCCACTCCATCTCCGCCATCATGTCCAATATCTCTTTTCAAACTTTGAATTACTGCTCTACCGCTGTCATGTACGATAAATCCAAAATAGATATTCTTGTCATCATAAGTAAATCGAACTTCAGTTTTACTTTGGGCTTCTCCAATGTCATTGGGATATTTTTTGTGAAAATCTTTTGCTTGATTTGCTGAGGACCAGATAGGTTCATCCAAAACGCCGTCTATTTTAATGGGGGCATTGGTTGGAGTAATGTACAACTCAAAATGTTTTTGATACTCAGTGATATTTTGTGCACCTAAGGGAGTAGCTAAAATTAGTAGAAACCATATCCAGTTATTTCGCAGGCATTTCATCATATTTACAAATATCCGATAACCTACCCACAAATTGGTCAGTTGAAGTGCAAATAGCCTTATTTTTTGATAAATGGCTATTTCAATAGATCGGGTCTTCTTGTTTTGGTTCTTTCAAGTGCTTGTTCTTGTCTCCAGGCATCCACTTTTTTAGGATCTCCAGTTAACAATACTGGAGGCACTTCTAGGCCTCTAAATGCTGCAGGTCTTGAATAAACAGGTGGTGCCAATAGATTATCCTGAAAGGAATCGGTTAAGGCGGAAGTTTCATCATTTAAAACACCGGGTATAATTCTTCCCACTGCATCAATTATCACTGCAGCAGCTAACTCGCCACCGCTTAATACATAATCACCAATAGAGATTTCACTAGTCACATATAAATCTCTTATTCTCTGATCAATACCTTTATAGTGTCCACAAATAATAAGTATGCTATTCTTTAAAGAAAGGGTATTGGCATCTTTTTGTTCAAATCTTTTTCCATCAGGGGTTACAAAAATAATTTCGTCGTATTTCCCATGAGTAGCTTGTAGTTCATCAATGGCATTTGCTAAGGGTTCACACATCATCACCATACCAGCACCACCTCCATATTGGTAATCGTCTATTTGACCATGTTTATTGATGGCCCATTTTCTTAAAGAGTGTGCTTGTATATTTAATAATCCTCTTTCTTGAGCTCTTTTCATAATACTATGCTCAAAAGGACTATTTAATAACTCAGGTACAGCAGAAAGTATATCTATCCTCATTTTTCAAAAATACATATTGTTAATCCAAAAACTCTCCTAAATCTCTTCTGTCTTTTTTAGTGGGTCTTCCTATCTTACTTAATCTCTTGCCAGTATGAAAACTCGCTGCCACCATTTTTACTCTTTCTAGTTCTTCCACAGGGGTAAGATCTTCATAATATTTAATGGCTTCAGCATAAGCCACTCTACCATCTAATAATTGAACTACCTTGATAGTCCAATTCTTGTGTTCTGTTTTACATTCATATACGTCACCTATCACCACATTTCTAGATGCTTTAACATTTTCTCCTTTTAATTTTACTCTTCCTCTATCAATAGCATCTGTTGCCTGAGATCTAGTTTTGAATACACGAATAGACCACAAGTATTTATCTAATCTAACTTTTGCAACAGCTGCTTCCATGATCAATTTTATTTTTTCTCTGCAAAGAATTGATGAAAATAAGGGATAGTCTCTATTCCTTTATAAAAATTAACGATATCATATTTTTCATTAGGGCTATGTAAATTATCGCTATCTAAACCGAATCCCATAAACACAATTTTCAATCCAAGTTCTTGTTCAAACAAAGAGCATATAGGTATACTGCCCCCTCCTCTAACTGGAATTGGCTCTTTACCAAAAGTAGTTGCAATGGCTTTTGCAGCACTTTGGTATTCATGAGAGTCAATTGGTGTAATATATGGTTCGCCACCATGATGCTCGTATGCATTTACAGTTACAGATGGT
>JALRFB010000053.1 GCA_023256555.1 Sediminibacterium sp.
AATTAAACGCTGTTTAATTAAGACCCAAAACCCAAAACTCAAATGAAAAATATATTAATGGCACTAGTATTGCTAGTGTTTATAAGTGCACGCGCTAATGCACAAGGTTGTGTTGCTATCAGAACTGTTGGTGGATTGAATACTATGGAACACGCTGGCATGATGCATATGGATAGTACTAGTAAAATGCCGGAACAAAAAAAATGGGAATTTAATATTGCATATCGTTATTTTAATTCTTTCAGACATTTTAACGGAACCATTGAACAGACTCAAAGAGTCGCAGATGGAACTGAAGTAAGAAATTTTAACAGAACAATTGACCTTTCTTTGGTTAGAACATTAAATGAACAATGGAGTATTGGAGTTGCTTTACCATTGATTTATAATGAGCGTTCTTCTAAATATGAACATATCAGCAATTTACCAACTAGTCCAAGATTTGCCACTTCTGCAGGTGGAATAGGTGATGCAAGAATCTCTGTTTATAAATGGTTATTAGCTCCAAAAGTTGGACGTAAGGGTAATTTACTTGGTGGTATTGGTTTAAAATTGCCAACAGGTAATTATAAAGCAGTGGATGATTTCACTTATAAATTAAATGCTACCAGAGTTGGACCAGTGGATCAATCAATTCAACCTGGAGATGGTGGATGGGGTATTACTTTAGAACTAAGTGGATTTAGACAACTTAATGCAAATTGGAGCTTGTATGGTAATGCTTTTTATTTAATCAATCCTAGAGATAATAATGGAGTAAGTACTGCAAGAGGTGGAACGCCAACTGCTGCTGCAATTAAATACACTTCTGATGTGATGAGTGTACCCGATCAATATTTAATCAGAGCCGGGTCAAATTACACAAAAAATGCTTTGACACTTTCTTTAGGTGCGCGTTATGAGTGTATTCCAACATTTGATTTAATAGGTAAAAATTCTGGATTTAGAAGACCTGGTACTGTTATTGCAGTAGAACCAGGTGCTAACTATCAATTCAAAAAGTTTAATTTGTATGCATATGTGCCAATAGCTATATTTAGAGAGCGTAACCAAAGTCAACCAGATATTTTGAGAACCATTGATACAAAAGTATTTGCTAGAGGTGATGCTGCTTTTGCAAATTATGCATTAAATATTGGTATCGGATATAGATTCTAACAAAGCAAATCCATAACCAGGTAAGACAAAATATTCGTTGTCATTGCCTACTTGGTGAACAAGGCCAGTCCAGTAATCTTTTAGCTGGGCTGGCCTTTCTCCATGCTCTTTAAAAGCATACCAAGTAATAAAAGAAGCTGTACTCTTATAATTAAATAAGCAATACAATTTTTTATTATCATATGCCCTTATAAAACTAGCAACATGAATATTATGGGGGGTCATCCATGTTACATTTTTAAAATCACTTAAAATTTCTAAAGCATTTCTAGTAGCAATTAATTTCTTTGTCGCATTAAAAATAGTCTCTTCAAAAGTTCCGCTAGTTTTTCTTTTTTCGTTTCTATCCCAGTTCATAATAGGTCGGTGCATCCAACGATTATCATAACTTTTCCCAGGATCTTGTAGATAACTATAGTCGTTGGTATACGCTAACTCGTCTCCGTAGAATAACATAGGTATGCCTCCCATAAACATAGAATGTGCCTGCATCAAAATAATTTTCTTCAATGCATCTTCAATCGCTGGGGTATGATTCCATTCCACGGCTTTTTCTAATCCACATAATGAAGCCAGAGATCCACTAATTCTTGCGTCACCTGTTTTGGGATTCACAGAAAATAATGCGCCAGCTGAAGGAGAACCTTCATGCCATCCTGCAAAATAATTCTTTAAATAAGTTCTGTGTTGGTATGCGTTGAATCCAGCTCTTTCAATCATATAATCATCATAGCCCAATCCAATATCATCATGACATCTTGTATAAGAAATCCAAGTGCAACCATAAGGCTTTTGTAAAATAGGATGTTGTGCAGATAGCATTACTCTGGTATCACCAGTAGCTAATGCATCCCATTGTAAGGCCATTTGAGTGGCGTTATATGCAACATCACATTCTCTAGCAAGATAGTTGTCAGTGCCAAAATATTTAATAATCTCGTCTGGCGCTACAATGGCTTCTCCTAATAATGCCATACCTGGTGTCGCCACCATCACGCATTGTTTAATTAATCTCAATAAAGTATGCGCCTTAGGTAGGTTTTGGCAAGTCGTTCCTAATTCTTTCCAAATAAATGCAGGTGCATCAATTCTTAAAATATCCACGCCTAAATTTCCGTAATGCAATACATTGTCTAACATGGCTACTAACACCGCTGGATTAGTATAATTTAAATCCCATTGATAATGATGAAACACTGTCATCACCCATTTATTACATGCTTCAATATATGTGAAACTCCCTGGAGAAGATTCAGGGAAAATCTCGGGCATGGTTTGATCTAATTGATTAGGGATATCTCTGTTATCATAGAAATAAAAGAAATCTTGATAGTATTTATCACCTGCTTTTGCTTTTTGAGCCCATTCATGATGATGTGATGTATGATTCAAAACAATGTCCAACATTAAATACATATTGTTGGCATTCATTTTTTTGATGAGTTCATTTAGGTCTTCATTGCTGCCAAATCTTGCATCCACTTTTCTAAAGTTGGAAACCGCATAACCACCGTCACTTTCTCCTTCAGGACTTTCAAAAACAGGCATTAGGTGTAAAAAATTAACACCTAGTTCGTCAAAGTAGTTTAATTTTTCTGCTAAACCTTTTAAGCTGCCGGCAAATCTATCTACATATAAACTCATGCCAGTAATTTGATTGCTCAAAAACCAATTGCCTTTTTTTTCTTTCGCTACATCTTTTTTTAAGAGTGTGCTAGACCTATCTTGGTAAGTTTTAATTAAACTAAGCAACAAATTATCAAAACATGCATTTCTATTTGGATGATCTCCGTAGATATAATTGAATAATTCTTCAATTGTATCTAAATGTGATAAAAATCTTTGTGCAAAAGCAGCGTCTTTTTTCTTTGTATCAATTTTATTTGTTTGAAGCAGATTTGCTCCAAATTCTTGTAAGGCATTCGTGTTCACAGCTCGGTCTAAAGTTTATATTAATTAAAAATCGTTTTATTTAAATGTTTAAATGCTTCCATAGCACCCATAAATTCACAGGTTCTTGCCCCTGCTTTATTAGCATTGCTTATAATTTTTTTCCATTCATCCAACTGAATACTTTCAAGTAAACTAGGGTTGCTATCTATTAATTGGAATAATACTGCACCAACAAAAGCATCACCTGCGCCAGTAGCGTCTACAGGCGTTATACTAATACTACCAATCATTTCTAAATGATCTCCTACAGACAATAATGTTCCTTCTTTACCCATTGTGATGGCAAAAATGGCATTGGACCTTTTTCTTAATGCAGCTGCTGCATGTTGAACAGTATCACAGCCAGTAATTAACATTGCTTCTTCGTCGCTTAGTTTGAAAATATGTGCTTGCTCTATAAAAGGCCAACACTGATCTATAAAACTTTTGGTATTGTTAGGGAATAATAGATGTCTATAATTTGGGTCAAAGCTAATGATGGCTCCTGCTTTTTTAGCCTTCTCTAATAAATGGGTGTATGCTAATTGCAAAGGTCCAGGTAGAAAACCAGTCGCAGATCCAAAATGAACGATACTATAATCGCTTAAATCAATTCCGTTTAAATCTTCTATACTTAATTGGCCATCCGCACCTCTATTAAAATAAAAATCTCTTTCACCATCTTCCATTAAAGAAACAAATGCAAAAGTGGTAAAATGATCTTGGTCTTGCAATACCCATTTTGTATCAACTCCCATTTCTTTTAATAAATCAATGATATGATTGCCAAAAGGGTCTTTCCCTACTTTAGCTGCCATATCTACTCCTGCACCTAATGCAGCAATGGCAGCAGCCACATTTGCTGGAGCACCACCTGCTTTTTTTAAAAAATTTTGCCCCTTTGCTAAACTTGATCCACGATCTGTACAGATCATATCAATTAATGCTTCTCCAATACACAAAACTTTCTTCATACAATTTTTTATTAATGCCCTATAGTAGGTATTTGAATATCTTTTGAATCTTTTGTTTGCTTATCAGTTTGAATCAACAAGGTTAATCCAGCTGCAATAATTAAAAATACACCTCCAAAACTTATTGCTTTGCCAGGATCATTGTTTAAGAAATGTTTCAAAATATATCCAAAACTGATGTTTTGAATTAACATAGGAATTACAATCATCATGTTGATAATACCCATATACACACCATATTTTTCTTTTGGTATTTTATGTACAACCAACAAATAGGGAATACCCATCATGCTTGCCCATGCAATACCGAATCCGGTCATTGGAATAAATAATGCATTCTTATCAGTTATATGTGGGAAGATTAATAAGCCCACTCCAGCTAATACCAAGCAAATGATATGTATTAATTTAGGACTTATTTTTTTAGCCAACCAAAGTAATCCAAACGCAGATAAAAAAGTTACTACATTATACCATCCATTCACTAATCCTGTCCATCCAACTGCTTCATCATATGCGGGGTTATTTTGATAAACAGTTGTATTCCAAACTGACTGAGCTATACTCTTTGAAGCGTTTTGCCAATAACAGAATAGTGCATACCATTGAAACATATATACTAAACCTAATTGCCACATCACTTTGGGCATATCTTTAATAGCTGATGCGATTTCAATAAAAGGCGTCCAGATTTTTAAAGGCTCACTTTTTAGTTTTTCTAATTCTTCTGTGGTTGGAGGAATTTCTGGGGTTTTTATGACAGACCAGGTAACAGATGCAATAGAACATATAGTGCCTAAAAAGAAACTAGCATATACCCAATATGGTAAGCTTCCATAATGTCCTGTAATTTTTTTCTGGAAAACAAACAAAGAAAGATTTGCAAGGGTAATACCTAATCCAGTAAAAAAACTTTGTGTTAAAAAACCTGCAGCATGTTGTTCTTGCGGAAGTTTATCTGCAATAAAAGCACGGTAAGGTTCCATGGCTGTATTGTTCGCTGCATCCAATATCCATAATAAACCAACAGCCATCCATAATGCACTACTAAAGGGGTATAAAAACAAACAAAGACTGCACATGATCGCTCCAATCATGAAATAGGGCTTTCTTCTTCCAAATTTGGGAGACCATGTTTTATCACTCATTGCTCCAATGATGGGTTGGATTAACAAACCAGTCATAGGTCCTGCTAAATTCATTAATGGAATTTGATCTGGACTTGCACCCAACATATCATAGATAGGATTGACTGCGGATTGTTGTAATCCGAAACTATATTGAATCCCTAAAAAACCAACATTCATGTTGATGATTTGAGTAAAACTCAACTTGGGTTTAAAAGACATAATCTTTTCATTTTGGTTTAGCAATGCGTTTTCTAAATATAGTCATTTTGTTATTTTGACACTTTAATTGATGAATCGAAATTGAATTTTATTCAAATAACTTTTATCGAAAACGTTTGCACTGCTTATCTTTGAGCCAATCATTATAAATCAAGCTTCATGGCATTCATATTACATTTCCAAAAATCATCTGTATTGCAGGCTTTGAGATATCATTTTATCAAACAATCAGAGATCAAGACCTTGATGGTAATTGTGAATATATATGCAATAACCACTGCGATTCTTTTGTATTATAAAAAGATAAGGCCAGAATTATTCCTTTTAGGATCTGTTTTATGGATAGTACTCATGTTATTGTTCTGGTATATTTTACCTTGGTGGTTTTATAAGAAAACACAATTGTTTAGGTACGATTGGCAATTTAGTTATGACCATCAAGGGGCTAGTTTAGTTTGTGATCATGGGGAGGCGGCTTGGAATTGGTCTGAAGTGCAACATTATTTTGAGAGTCCTTTATTTTTTCACTTTTATTTTGGGCCAAAATCCTTTTTTATTATCCCCAAACAGCCCTTTTCGGCAGAAAATCAGCATGAAATTAGGGGCTTTCTGAAGTGATTTTTACCTACGAAATTGCTGCTAATTGTTAGTTTTAAACCTTTATTGGGCATATTTAGCTCTAATTTTACCATTGTGCATAATTGTGCAAACAAAAAAGTAAATAAAATATGTCTTTTTTAACAAAAAGTATATTTTTGCGGCGTAAACAAAAACTATTTACAATGTCAGACATCGCATCAAGAGTTAAGAAAATCATCGTTGACAAATTAGGCGTTGATGAAGCAGAAGTTACTAACGAAGCATCATTCACAAATGATTTGGGAGCTGATTCATTAGACACTGTTGAATTAATTATGGAGTTCGAAAAAGAATTCAACATTTCTATTCCAGACGAGCAAGCAGAAACTATTACAACCGTAGGTCAAGCTGTTGCTTATATCGAAGAGCACGCGAAATAATTTTTATTTCAAGCTGAATCATCGGCATATTTTTCAATCCGCCTTTTTGAGCCTTTGCTTTAAAGGCGGATTATTAATTTAAAACAAAAAGACATGCAAACGAAACGCATTGTTGTTACAGGTATAGGTACATTAAATCCATTGGGTA
>JALRFB010000054.1 GCA_023256555.1 Sediminibacterium sp.
TAATCTATTTGAATATCTACTAATTTGTTCTTTTGATCCCTTCCACCAATTAATGGAATGGTTAAATTCAATGGGCCTTGAGCACTGGCTATAATGGTTCTATTGATGAAACTCATTTTAGCAAAAACTTCGTTTTGATCAAAACAAATTTCCTTCGCTTTACACAAACCTTTTATATAGCTAATTGTTCCAAAATATTGTAATTCAGTTAACACCATTTGGTCTTTTTGTTTTGTACTTTTGTACAAATATAATCATGAGAAAGAACTTATTCCTTTTTTTAAGTATATCGATTTTATTATGCTCTTGTGCTGATCCTAAGAATTTTGAATTCAAAGGCTTACAGGATATTAAAATTGAAAAAATTTCAATGGGTAAAAACAATATTAGAGCAAAGATTAAATACTATAATCCCAATAATTTCTCTTTAGTTTTAAAACAAATTGATTGTGATATTCTAATGAATAATCAACCTTTTACTAAAGTACATTTGGATACCAACTTTATAATTCCTGCAAATGCAACATTTTTAGTCCCCGCTAAAATGGAGTTTGAAATGTCAGCTTTAGTTAAAAACAGTATGGATATAATATTTAATAAGCCGATTAAACTAAATATAAAAGGTCAAGCCACTTTGAGTAAGGGAATATTCACCAAAACAGTTCCAATTGCTTTTGAGACGAATCAAAAATTAAATTTAGGGGCTGCCCTCACTAATAATTAATACTTATTGATTCCAAGTAGAAGGGCTTTCTCTCCACTGCATTAATAAGTCTTGAGTGGAAGGATTAACAATGCCTTTTTCCACAGCTAGATCAATCATACTTGCATAATTAGTCAATGATTTAAAAGGTACGTTGGCTTTATTAAATGCTTCATCAGCAATATTAAATCCATAGTTGAAAATAGAAACCATGCCAATCACTTGCAGTCCAGCGTTTCTTAAAACATCTACTACCTGTAAACTACTTTTACCAGTTGAAATTAAATCTTCAATGACCAAGATTTTATTAGAAGATTCATATGCGCCTTCAATTTGATTACCCAAGCCATGTTCTTTTGGTTTCGGACGAACATAAATATATGGGAGCTTTAATTGATCTGCTGCCATTGCACCCCAAGGTATACCTGCAGTTGCAACACCTGCTAACATATCTGCTTCACCAAATTGCTCAAAAATTACATTACACATTTCGCTTTTAATGAAATCTCTAACGTATGGGAATGATAGTACTTTACGATTATCGCAATAAATGGGGCTTTTCCATCCACTTGCCCAAGTAAATGGTTCTGATGGACTTAGTTTTACCGCCCCTACTTGAAGTAATTTTTCTGCTACTGCTTTTTCGTTGGTCATAATTGTACTATTATTGTTGCGAAATTAAAGGCTAAAACCTAGATTTACACTAAGAGTTACTAAATACTATACACATTTTTATGCCCAAACAAATCATTGCAGCTGGAGGACTTGTCACTAACCCAGAAGGTGCTATCCTATGGATTTATAGAAGAGGATTTTGGGATTTACCAAAAGGGAAATTAGATGAGGGTGAAACTATTCAAACATGTGCAGTTAGAGAAGTAGAAGAAGAAACGGGTATAAAAGGTATTCAATTACACGAAATGTTGAATTTTACCAATCATACTTATTTCGATACCTATTTAAATGAAGAAGTGGTTAAAAGAACATACTGGTTTCATATGTCCATAAATAATTTTCAAGAAGGTATTCCTCAGGCTACCGAAGACATTGAAAAAATTGAATGGCATACATTGGCTACTTGCAGACATTGTTTAGATAATACTTATCCCAATATCATTGAAGTAGTTGAGGCTTATAGGAAGAAGATTAACCAGCTTTAATTACTTGTTTAACGACTTAATTACTGCATCAGGCAAAAATGGTGAAGCATCTCCCCCATTTCTAAGGATATCTCTAACAATAGTAGAAGCTACAGAAGTGTACTTGGGTTCACCTGTTAAAAATATAGTTTCTATTGAATTATCCATTGTTCTATTAGCATCTGCAATGGTTTTTTCGTATTCAAAGTCACTAACGTATCTAATTCCTCTTAAAATAAATTTAGCTCCAATTGATTGACAAAACTTCACGGTTAATCCATCATAGGTTTCAACAGATAGTTTTGGTTCGTTATGATAGATTTCTTCAAACCATAATTTTCTTTGATCTGCAGTAAACATAGGGTTTTTAGCTGCATTGATACCAATACCTACGACAACTTTATCAAAAAGTGGCAATGCTCTGTTAATAATATCAGTATGACCCAATGTTACAGGGTCAAAAGTTCCAGGAAATAAACAAATTCTTTGCATAAAATATGTTTAGGAAGTAGGATTTGTTCTTCCTGTTAATAGATATAAACATGCCATTCTAACTGCTACTCCATTTTCCACTTGATCTAAAATGATAGAATGTGGACTGTCTGCAACATCGCTATCCATTTCAACCCCTCTATTGATAGGACCAGGATGCATTATTACAATTTCTTTAGTTAATTTTTGAAGGCGTGCTTTTGAAATACCGTAAGCCAAATTATACTCTCTTAAAGAAGAGAATAAAGGTTGGTTTTGTCTTTCTAATTGTATTCTCAACACATTGGCAACATCACACCAAGCCAATGCTTTATCTACATTGTATTCCACTTGAACGCCCATTGCGTCTTTTAAATAATTTGGAATTAATGTCGGAGGCCCAGATACAACCACTTCAGCACCCATTTTCTTCAATAAATAAATATTACTTAATGCTACTCTACTATGCATGATATCACCTATAATCGCCACTTTCAAACCTTCTAATTTTCCAAATTTTTCTCTCATGGAGAAAGCATCTAATAAGGCTTGTGTGGGGTGCTCATTAATTCCATCACCAGCATTAATTATGGCGGCGTCAATATGTTTTGCCAAAAAGTGTGGCGCACCGGATGCACTATGACGCATCACTACCATATCCACTTTCATACTTAATATATTATTCACTGTATCTAACAAAGTCTCTCCTTTGGCTGCGGAAGAACTTGATACAGTAAAATTCACCACATCAGCTGATAATCTTTTTTCAGCTAGTTCAAAAGAGATTCTTGTTCTGGTTGAATTTTCGTAAAATAAGTTAACAATATTAACGTCTCTTAATGTTGGTACCTTTTTTACTGGTCTTTGTAAAACTTCTTTGAATTGACCTGCGGTGTTTAAAATAAGTTGAATATCCTCATTGTTGAGGTCTTTGATACCAAGAAGATGTTTGGTAGATAGTGCCATTAAAAAACAAAATTAATATAATTTTTTGAAGAAACCATACCCTTAATCTGAGATTAATATAACATCATCCACCCCCTCGTTCTCCTTCCACCTTACTTTTACTTTAAATGGGGTTAAAGTATCCATCTCTTTACCTGTAAAATCGGGTTGTATTGGTAATTCTCTACTAGGCTTTCTATCGACTAATACGCATAATCTTACTTTGGAGGGTCTTCCAAAAGACAAAAGTGCGTCTAAGGCCGCCCTAATTGTTCTGCCAGTAAACAATACATCGTCTATAAGAATAACGGTTTTACCTTCAATACTAAAGGGCAAATTGGTTTCGGCACCTAAGTGTAATTCTCTTCTAATATCGTCTCTATAAAAGGTGATATCTAGTTTACCATATTGAACTTGTTCAGCAGGAATCTCCTGTTTTAAAGCGGCAACAATTTTGTCACTTAAGAATACCCCCCTTGGCTGCAAGCCTACAATAACGGCATTTTCTAAACCAGGATAGGTCTCTAGAATTTGGTGTGCTAACCTTTTAATAATACTAGGCAGTTGTTGCTCACTAATGAGTGTCATTCCTTAAAATTTCAATAAAAATACAGCTTTTTTGTATGTATTTTGCACCCATGTTGTCTATTAAAAGTCTAAACCTTGTTCAATTCAGGAACTATGTTCAACAAAGATTCGATTTTACCCATCGAATTGTTGGTATTGTTGGGTCTAATGGTACAGGGAAAACCAATATTTTAGATGCATTATACTATCTCTCATTTACAAAAAGCTATTTTAACAGACCAGATGCACAAAATGTACACCATGCTTTTCAGGGTATGCGAATTGATGGTCATTATACTTTAAATAATAATGATATTGCAATTACTTGTATTCTTAGAGAAAATTTAAAGAAGGAATTTTATTTTGATGAATTGGTTTATTCAAAACTATCTCAACATATTGGAAAAATTCCATGTGTCATGATTGCTCCTGATGATGTTCAAATTATCACAGGGACTAGTGAGGAAAGAAGAAAATTAATGGACAGTTTGTTGTCGCAATTATATCCTGATTATTTACAACATTTAATCAATTATAATAAAGTTTTAGTACAAAGAAATAGTTATTTAAAACAATCTGCTGAAAATGGCAGTTTTGATTCAATAATAATTGAAGCATTTAATGATCAATTATTGAAATTTGGAACAATCATTTTTAATTATAGAAAGGAATTATTAGATCAACTTTTACCTGAAATTCTATCATTATACAAATACCTTGCTGGAAAATTAGAAGATATACATATTGAATATCAATCTACTTTACGGAATGGTGATTATGCATTTCAATTAAAAGAATCTTTTCAAAAAGATATTGTTTTGTCTAGAACAACTGTAGGTATTCATAAAGATGATTTACTAATCACCATTCAAGGACAATCTTTTAAACAGGAAGCTTCTCAAGGACAAAGAAAAAGTTTATTGTTTGCAATTAGATTAGCTGAGTGGATTTTTATCAAGAAAATCACTAATCTCTCTCCTATTCTTTTATTGGATGATATTTTTGAAAAACTAGATGAAAATAGAATGATTCAATTATTAGATTGGGTGAATCAACACACAGATAGTCAGGTTTTTATAACAGATACACACAAAGAAAGAGTTGAAGCACTATTATCTAGACACGTTGTAAATTTTCAAGTTATTCAATTATAAAAAACTTAAATTTGCTTTATGGCAGAATTTAAATTAGGAGATGCATTAAAACAATTTGTACAAAATAGCAAATTGAAAAATGGCATTCGAGCTGCACAAATTGAAGAAGTATGGCTAGAATTAATGGGTACTACCATTGCCAAATACACAGATAAAATTTACATTTTTGATCAAAAGTTGTTTATCCAAACTAATATTGGCCCTCTAAAAAATGAACTAGGTTTTCAAAAACAGCAAATTATAGAAAGGGTCAATGAAAAAATGGGTGAAAATATTATTAACGATGTTATCATAAAATAAAAGGAACTTTTTTTAGTCCCTTTTATTTTATTTTATTTCTTTTCTATAACTTCTCGCATCAAATCATTCATGGTTAATATGCCTTTAAATTGCATCTCGTCAAAAACAGGCAAATACCTGGTTTTATATACATTCATAAGTATCATGCATCTTTCTAAATCATCAGCATAACCAATCACTGGATAATTAGTGGTCATAATATCTTTTACAGTGGCTGTCTCAGATTTTCTTCCTTCTAGTTTTATTTTATGTGTATAATCTCTTTCAGACATTAATCCTAAATACTGATCATCTTGCATTACTACAACATAGCTTAAATTTTCAGCCTTCATTAGGGTAAGTGCATCTAATACCTTAGTGTCTGGGGTTACAATATTAAAATGTGGCCCTTTCTTAGTTAAAATATCTTGAATCTTTGACATAGGAGTAAATTTAAAAGTGCATCGATTTATCCTAAGTTACTAAAAAGAATTAATTCAATAAAATATATTAATTCTTATGGACTATCTATAATGTCTACATAAGCAGTTTTACTCATGATACTAGCCCCATTCATAACAAATACGGTAGGCCAAACTCTTGCGGCAGTTTTGATCATTGTAATATCCCCTATTAATATGTTTTCTTTTGGTAATAAAGTACTTGCGTGATTTTTGTCTGCAGTTACGATATACACTAACTTATGTTTATTATGCAAGATGCTTAATAATTTTTCCCAAGGAATACTATTATCAATTTCTCCAGCAAATACTAAAATATAAGGGGTACTTGAAGTAAATAATGCATCAGTAGAATCTACTCCATTTATTGTATTTAGTGCGAAATTTTGGATGGGTGCCATAATTCCATTGCCTTTACGAATAACAACTTCTTTTCTTGATTTATACACATAGGTACTATCAAAATCTGCTGGGAAATTAGATGGATCAAATTGATAAGTTTTACCATTTTTTATAAATTCCATATCCAATCTAATACTATCAGCAATCGCATTAGCTGGTAATTGCATTTGTTCTTTAATATCTTTCCCTACTTTATAAGGTAGACAATCGATTATTGGAAGATGTTGTAAAACATAATACTGTCCATAACCAACACCAAATGAACCCACTAAAAGTATAATAACCCCCCAAGCCTTATGCAAATTGGTTTTAACTTTTTTGTGATTGATTAATAAAATCACAATAGCCAAGAATAAAACAATATCTTTTATAAATGATGTTTTAGGAGTTAGAGGAATACAATCTCCAAAACAGCCGCAGGTTTTAATTTTACCTGAGAACAATGCAT
>JALRFB010000055.1 GCA_023256555.1 Sediminibacterium sp.
ATCTATATAATTCTTTTTGAATTTCCATTTGTCTCCATTGAGAATCATCATAGCCCTTATGTCCAGGATGAACTGTGCTTGCACATACATCTCCAGGATAAGGCCCATCATTTTCCCAAATATCAAAACCAGTTGCTTTGAAAAAATACTTTATTTTATCTCTATAAGCCAAACCCCATTTGCTTCCAAAACAAGGAGCGTTACCAAAAAATGCACCTCCTGGTTTTCCTGTTTTAATATCAATCACATCGTCTTCATCACTAATTCTTCTACTACTAAATAAAGAATATCCGCCTAGTAAAATTTTATGACGATGGGCATAATCAGCTAATAGTTTCCATTTTTCAATATTTTTTTGACTACTATCTTCCATGTTTAAATGGCTACCAAAACTTAAAATAACTGCTTCATAGCCCGTTTGAACACATTGATCAATTGCCGCTTTTACTTCCTCATCATTTTTACTAACCAAATGCATAAAAATCGGATTCTGTGTGGTCCAAGGTGCAATGGTCCTATACATTTTACGCAACATCAAACCTCTTCTTTGTCTATCATAACTATCCATTAAAAGCTCATTGGTTCTTACAGAACTAAATCCCTCATTTGGCTGTAATTCAATACCAGGTGCTTTTTCAGGATAAATTTCTAAAAGGCAAGGGGTTTCAAAATTATAATTCACTTGAGAGGTATATGTACTATCTGTTTTCCAATGTGTTGTTTGATCGCTAATATCATAACGCATAGCATTATTGAATGCATAATTGGTCTCTACATAAATTCCGTGTTGTTTTTTCATCACTTCAGGCTTACCCACTACAGCACTTTCTTCTTCAACTAAACCCAAAACTTCATTCACTACTCTATTAATCTTAACAGTAGCATTACTATTGTTTTTAATTTCAATCCATTTTGAAATCAAAGGAATACCATCATATAAATTATAACAAACAGAAACAATAATATTTTTATAGGAAGAATTTGTAGAAACAAAATCGAATTTTAATGACTTTCCTTTGGCTTGCTCTGTATTAGACAACCAAGTGTTTGCTTTCCAATGAATATAATGCGCAATAGAATCTATTTTGTATCCTTTGAATTGAAATGCTTCAGGATCAGATATTAAATGTTGCTCTTGTCCTTTGATTAAATAGGCTTTTTCTTTTGAACCAATCAATCCACCAATATCATAAGATTTATTGTCAATGGTAATTCTTGCTTCTGGCTCTATACTTCTTAACAATTGTTGTCCATTCGTCAGATTGGTATAATCTATACAAGCCAGATTTGGACCAATGAAAAATGTTCTTCTTGTCAAACCATTATCCAAGACAATATATTGCTCCTTTTTTTTAATAATTGCTTTTTGGGCGATGGGTTGAATCAGCCAATCCTTTTGGGCAAATAGTAAAAAAGGTGTCAACAAAAAAAAGTTGACTAATATCAGTTTAAATGGTTTCATAAATCATGCTTTTATGCAATAGAAAATTACAAAATATGTGTAGCTTTAAACATCATTTTCAAATATAGTTTTATGTATCAATTCCTTAAAGCTTGCTTATTATTAGTTCTTCTAGTTGGCTGTGGCAAAAAAGTTGAAAAATTATTCCCACAAAGAGAAGATATTACTCAATCAGTATATGCATCTGGTACTATAAAGAGCAGGGGGCAATATGAGGTATTTTCAAAGGTTCCGGGTATTATCGAGGCAATATTAGTAAAAGAAGGGGAAGAGGTTAAAAAAGGTCAAGAAATAATAAGACTTTCCAACACTGTTCAAAGTCTTAATTATGAAAATGCAAAACAAAATGCTCAATTCAATAGTGTGCTGACCAATAAAGAAAAGATTGAACAAGCAAAGATGGAAATGGAATTGGCGAAATCAAAGATGGAAAATGAATCTTCATTATTAGCAAGACAAGAAAAACTTTGGGAGCAAGAAATTGGTACAAAAAACGAATTAGATCAAAGAAAATTAAATTTTAAAAATGCTACTACTCTGTATAATGCAGCAAAATTAAAATTAGATGAATTGGAAAAACAAATCAATTTTCAAAATAGTCAAACCAGCCGATCTGCAGCAATCAATGCTGTTAACATGAATGATTATATTATTAGGAGTCAGATTGTTGGAAAGGTATATACTATCAATAAACAATTAGGTGAATTAGCAAATACACAAGCTCCTATAGCAATAATTGGGGATGCAAATAATTTTTATGTAGAATTACAAATTGACGAATTTGATATTACTAAAATTGTGAAAGGTCAAAAAGTTTTGGTAAGCATGGACAGTCATAAAGGAGAAAGTTATGAAGCTGTTATTGAAAAAATATATCCTATTATGAATGAAAGAACAAGAACATTTAAAGCTGAAGCTTCATTTATAAAAAATCCAGAACATATTTACCCAAATTTAAGTGCAGAGGCAAATATAATTATTCAAATAAAAAATAAAGTCTTAACTATACCACGATCTTATCTTATAGAAGATAGTTATGTTTTATTAAGTAATATGGAGAAAAGAAAAATTATAGTTGGTTTAAAAGACTACGATAAAGTGGAAGTTTTAAAGGGTCTTTCTGAAAAAGAAGAAATAGCTAAGCCGGAATAATGAAAAAAATTCTTTTAATCAATATTTCGAAGGCCTTACTTCTTGCAAGATGGAGACAAACCTTAGTGGCTGCTATTGGTGTTACTTTTAGTATAACCATGTTCATTACCTTATTAAGCTTTATGAATGGTTTGAACGATTTATTGGATGGATTAATATTAAATAGAACTCCTCATATAAAACTTTACAATGATATTAAACCTAATGCTAATCAGCCTATCATGAATGCCGATAAGTATAAAGGGAAACATCATTTTATTCAATCAATCAAGTCTGATGCAAATAAACAAGCCATCTATAATAGCATGGCAATAATGACATCACTAAAAAAAGATCCAAGAGTATTAGGATATTCTCAAAAATTAACTGCTCAAGTATTTTTTAATAATGGCACAACAGATATTACTGGTGTATTAAATGGTATTACTGCCGAGGATGAAATAAAATTATTTCATTTTAACGATTATATAGTTGGAGGTAATGCTAGCGATTTAGAGAAAGAAAATAATACAATTGTGTTAGGAAAAAGCTTAGCAGAGAAATTATTGGTGAATGTGGGAGATGTAATACAGTTATCAACTTCTAAAGGAGATCGATTTCAATTGAAGGTAGTAGGATTTTTTCAATCAGGATTAAAAGATGTAGATATGGTTCAAAGTTTTTCGTCAATACATACAGTTCAGAAAATTTTAACCAAACCCAATAATTATATAACTGAAATTGATGTAAAACTTAAAGACATCAATTTATCTATTCCAACTGCAAAAGAGTATGCACAATTATATGAAACAGATGCAGAAGATATTCAAACAGCTAATGCACAATTTGAAACAGGAAGTACAATTAGAAGCATAATTTCCTATGCTGTTGGTATAACTCTTTTAATTGTTGCAGGTTTTGGAATATATAATATCCTCAACATGATGATTTTTGAAAAAATGGATTCGATTGCCATTTTAAAAGCTACTGGTTTTTCCGGCAAAGATGTAAAAAATATATTCATGTACATTGCTATAAGTATTGGATTATTTGGTGGTATTGCAGGTCTATTATTTGGATTTATTTTATCTAGCATCATTGATCAAATTCCATTCGTTACAGCTGCCCTTCCAACTATAAAAACTTTTCCAATAAACTATAGTATAATTTTTTATATCATTGGAATAAGCTTCTCATTAATCACTACTTATTTTGCTGGTTGGTTCCCTGCTCGTAAAGCAAGTAGAATTGACCCTGTAGTCATTATAAGAGGAAAATAATATGCAACAAAAAATATTAGAAGCAAAAAATATTGTCAAATTCTTTGAAGATCCTGTCAAAGTAAAAGTATTAAATGATATAAGCTTTAGTATTGACAAAGGTGAATTTGTATCCCTAACCGGGAAGTCCGGCTGCGGAAAATCAACTCTACTGTATGTATTATCTACCATGGATACCGACTATGAAGGAAGTTTATTAATAGATCAGGTAGAAATGCCTCAAAAAGATGAATCCTATTTGGCAAAAATTAGAAATGAAAAAATAGGCTTTGTATTTCAATTTCATTATTTGCTAAATGAATTTGATGTTTTGAATAATGTAATGTTACCAGGATTAAAATTGAATAAATATTCGAGAGAAAAGGTAGAACATCGTGCTTATGAAAAATTAAAACTTTTAGAAATTGAACACCTGGCATTGAAAAAGGCCAATCAATTATCAGGTGGTGAAAAACAAAGAGTAGCTATTGCTCGTGCCTTAATCAATGATCCACATATTATAATGGGCGATGAACCTACAGGAAATTTAGATAAAAAGAATAGTGACTTAGTATTTGATATATTCAAAAAATTAGCACACGAGTATAAACAAACATTATTAATTGTCACACACGATCCAGGTTTTGCAGAAAGAACAGATAGAATAATTAAAATGGAAGACGGAAAAATTATTTCCTAATCAATGCCCTTTCTTTTTCTAAATGCAGAAGGGTTTTCTCCAGTAATTTTTTTGAATGTTTTATTAAAATAAGATAGGCTTTCAAAACCCACTTCATAACAGGCTTCTGTTACATTAGCATCCTGCATTAATAATTTCTTAGCATGATTAATTCTATATTGATTTACAAAATCGGTATAAGTTAATTTAGCACTCTTTTTAAAATACCTACAAAAAGCTGCAACAGATAAATTGACATGGTTTGCAATAGATTCTAATACAATTGGTTTTTGAAAATTATTTTCAACATATTGATAAATTAAATGCATTCTTTCTTGTTCTTTTAGAACTGCGTGATTCGCTATTGGTCTTGTATTGAGTAAAGTATATTCAGTGCTTTTTGCTAACACATCAAAAACTTTAATTAAATGTAATAATTGCTCAAAAGGTTTTAATGTCGTCAACACCTTAAGCATTTCGCCGGCGATTTTTTTAGTAGATCCGTAAAAAGCAATACCAGTTTTTGCTTTTTCAAATAAATCAAAAATGGATTTCATTTCTGGTTGACTATAAAATGGATCCTCATAAAAATTTTGTCTAAACTGCACTACCACTGTTTCCACTACTGAATCTACACCATAATCAAAATTCAAATGAGGGATATAAGAGCCTATTAATGCGAGATCACTTCCTTCATAGGTGCTAATATGATCCCCAATATGCCTTACCCCTTTTTCAGCTTCTACATAAACCAACTCTATTTCAGGATGAAAATGCCAATAGAAAATCTCATTCAATTTGGGGGTCAATAAGATTCTAAATGAACTTCCTTCGTCTGGTTTAATATTTTCTAAACTAAGCTTCATTGATACAATAATAACTGACTTTTACCCAATTTATGCATAAAATATCAATATAGAGCAAATATTGGCCATTTTAAGCAAAATACATAGCCCCATATTCGCTGTACATTTATTGTATCAAAAACCAACAATTGCTTGCTATGGAAAAACAACAACAAGGTATGGTGCCCACTATGGTACCAACAATGGCCACTCCAAATAGTGCCGCACACAAAGACATTCCAGGAAACCCTTCTACTGCAAAAAGCAGTGCTACAAAATTAAACGACCGCTCTAATGGAAAACCATTGAGAGTATTAAGTGAAGAAGATTGGAAATTTTGGATACATAATGGGTATATCGTTATCAAAAATGCAGTTCCTAGAGAACAAGCATTAGCTACTGCAAATTTTTTATGGGAATTTGAAGAGAAAGATCCTAATAATAAAGAGACATGGTACACTGCACCAAGAGCTGAGATGAAGATGAAAGAATTAGCAGGAACTGGTATGGTAGAGTGTTATAATAACCAACACCAATGGAACAATAGACAAATGCAAAGAGTATACGATGCCTTTGTAGATATTTGGGGAACCGAAAAATTATGGGTGACGATTGATAGAGCGAATTTAAACTTCCCTATTCGTCCAGGTCATGAATACAAAGCATTTATACATTGGGATTATGATCCAGAAACTAAACCAGTAAATGTTCAAGGTGTATTAGCATTAGCTGATCAAACAGATGAGAATATGGGTGGTTTTCAATGTATACCTGAATTATTCAGAACATATGATACTTGGAAATTGACACAACCTGAAGATCGTGATCGTTATAAACCAGACACAACTGGATTTACTCCAACAAAGGTAAAATTAGAAGCAGGTGATTTATTAATCTTTAATAGCTTGGAGCCACATGGTATTAGAGCAAACAATAGTGAAGATAAAGTTAGAATTGCTCAATACATTTCGATGATGCCAGCAGAAGAAGATAATGAAGCTTTAAGAGAATGGAGAGTAAATTCTTGGAGAAATAGAATTGCACCTGAAGGTTACGCTTTCCCTGGTGATCCAAGAAAT
>JALRFB010000056.1 GCA_023256555.1 Sediminibacterium sp.
GATACGATAACAAACTAGGCTATTACGGAAAAATTGGTGATAGAACTGTTATTAAAAATTGTAAAATCATCAAAGACGTTTGGATTGGCCCAGATGCTTATCTAAAAGGCGCTAATAAAATAAAAAATGTAACCATTAATTCTGACCCAAAAGCCAAAACACAAATAGGAGAAGGATGTGAATTAGTGAATGGTATTATTGGTTATGGTTGTAGGGTTTTCTATGGCATTAAAGCGGTTAGATTTGTATTATCAGATTATTCCCAATTAAAATATGGTGCTAGACTGATTAATTCTTACTTAGGGACAAATGCCACTATTTCATGTTGCGAAGTATTAAACTCTTTGATATTCCCAGCGCACGAACAACACCATAATAACTCTTTCTTATGCGCAGCGCTCGTTATGGGGCAATCCAATATTGCTGCTGGAGCAACACTTGGCTCTAATCATAATAGTAGAGGTGCTGACGGAGAAGTGATTATGGGAAGAGGTTTCTGGCCAGGACTTTGTGTAAGCATAAAGCACAATTCAATATTTGCAAGTTTTGCACTATTGAATAAAGGCGACTATGCCTATGAATTAAATATACCACTACCCTTTTCATTAATCAGTAACGATCCTAAGAATGATGAATTACTAATTATGCCGGGATATTGGTTCTTATATAATTTTTATGCATTGGCAAGAAATGCTTGGAAATATATCGATAGAGACAAGAGAATTGACAAGACACCGATTTTTGAATACAATTATTTAGCCCCAGACTCGGTAAATGAGTTGATTCAATCTTTGGATATATTAGCCATCGCTGTTGCTAAAGCTGCAATGGCAAAAGACAAAAAAATACAAGCAAATTCTGAGAAAGCATTGATCGAACTTGGGAAAAAAATACTTCATACCAAGACCAAAAAAGAAATTGATAGTTTAGAAATATTTGCAGAAGGATTTGAAAACAGTAAGCGTAAAACAAGAATGATTAAAGTGTATGATGCTTACCATATGTTTGAAAAAATGATCTTGGTGTATGGAATGGACGCTTTAGTAAATGAGATTGCTAGTAAGAAACATAAATCAATTATTGCTACTGTAAATGCAATGAAGTCTGGCGCAAAAGACATGCAATGGACCAATGTGGGTGGTCAATTAATGCCAACCAAGACTGTACAAACTTTATTGAATCAAATAAAAAATGATACTATAGCAGAATGGGATCAGGTACATGAATTTTATCAAAATGCTTCTGCTAAATATCCTCAACAAAAAGCTGCTCATGCATTAGCAGCTTTAGAGTTAATCACTGGAAGAAAATTAGAAACATTTAAAACAGCAACGCTTATAGACTTATTGGATAAGTATTTGCAAATCAAAGTAGATATCACTGAGAGTATTTTATATACTAGATCTAAGGATTATAAAAATCCATTTAGAAAAATGGTATATGAAAACGAAGAAGAGATGAATAAAGTCATTGGCAATATCGACAACAATAGCTTCATTAATGATCAACAAGCCATGCTTGCAGATTTGAAATTAACTATTGCTGATTTAAAAAAGCAATTAAAAGCCAAATAGATTCAAGCTAATTCCTATTTGCCATTGTCTAGATTTCCAATGTGCTTGATCTTGCAAAGCATTGATATCTTGCATACCAGCAACATATCTGCCATAAGCAGCAATATTGGAGAATTGAATTTTCGCACCCCCCACAAATGCAAATTCTCCAGATTTAAAAGCCATTTTAGCTAATTCTTTTCCATCTTTAGACTGATTCATTAATACACTGTATTGCGGACCCAATTCCAATACTAATTTATTGATAGGTCTTATTTGTAATAAAACCGGAAAAGATAAATAATCTAAATGATAGGTTTCTGGTTGCAAATTATTACCCCCTAATACATCCATTAAACTAGGATCTGCTTCCAATTTGGTTTGAGACAAAATTACTTCAGGAGCAATACTGAATGTATTGGTTAATCTTATACTAGTTTGAGCACCAATATGAAATGATGCTTGTGACCTATCTGCTGCAACATTATTTACTTTTGAAAAATTTTGACCAACCTTAATGCCCAAATTAAAATGTTCTTGAGCGAAGCTAGTTACTGTGAAAAACAATGCAGCAATAAAAAAATACTTTTTCATAATGGGGGTATTAATGAATTATATAACGAAGAAAATGATAAAATGTTACTAAGCCAATTCAATTAAAGTGATTTCTGGCATAATACCTACTCTTCCTGGATATCCTAAAAAGCCAAAACCTCTATTGACATATAATTGTTGATCTGCTTTTTTATATACTCCAGCCCATTGTTTATAGACCCATTGTACTGGACTCCATTTGAAATAGGGATTTTCTAATCCAAATTGCATTCCATGAGTATGTCCAGACAACATTAAATCTACTTGAGGGTACTGAACTTGCACTTGCGCTTCCCAATGACTAGGATCATGACTCAATAAAATAATGGTTTCATTGGGGTCAACCCCTTGCATGGCTTTTTCCATTTTACCGTATTTAGGGAATCTTGCTTTTGCTCCCCAGTTTTCTATGCCGACTATTCTAATAGTTTCATTGTTCTTTGTAATAGCAACATTTTCATTCATCAACAATCTCCACCCTAATTGTTCATGCACCAAGGCAAGGTCTCTTAGATTTTGCTGTTTGGCTTCCACTGAATCCCATTGTACATAATCTCCATAATCGTGGTTACCAAAAGTACTAAATACACCATGGGGTGCTTTGATTTGACTAAACACATCCATCCAATCATGCATTTCTGTAGCTCGATCATTCACTAAATCACCCGTAAATAAAACCAAATCAGCATTTTGTTGGTTAATTAAGTGAATACCTTTTAGCACCGCCTCTTTTTCTTTTAAACTTCCACTATGTATATCACTGATATGAATAATTTTAAAACCTTTAAATGCCTTAGGCAAATTCTTTAAAGTTATTTTTTGACGTATCAATTGGTAATTGTATTTATTACCAAATCCATATAGCAAAGAGAAAAACAAACTAGAAGATAAACCCACACCTAACCAACTTAAAAAAGTAGATCTTGGAATTCCTTTCTCTGTATTTAAAAATTGCGCGCCTGTTGCTGAAGTAATTTTACCAATCGTCCAAAAAGTGCCTCTTCTTGCATCGTCAATTAAAAAGAATAAAACCATGGTTATCTGAGTAAGTACCCATCCGATACTCACTGAGAAGATATATTGTCTAAAATAAGGGTTATTAATAAAAGGGAATAGTAAAAAACTACTCAAACTGATCACACAAAGTGCCCAATAGACCACAAAAATGATGGACTTTGCCTGACTGGAAGCCCCCTGTGTCAATGTCTTCAATACATGAAAAATGTAAAAATCTATGAGAATCAATATAGATATAAAGAATAAGAGGAAAATTGGACTACGCATTAGGTGAATTTAAGAGCTCAAAATTAGTCCTAAAAGGCCTAGAATGGGTCAATTTAATCCCAAAATGTTACCATTTATACCTTATTTTTGGCAGAAATTAAGGATCCCAGTTTTATGGCAAGAATAATAGGTATAGCAAATCAAAAAGGAGGAGTTGGAAAAACCACTTCTGCAATTAATATTGCAGCAAGTTTGGCTGTTTTAGAGTATAGAACCTTATTGATTGATGCTGATCCTCAGGCAAATAGTACAACAGGTGTTGGTTTTGATTTACATAATATCACTACAAGTTTATACGATGGAATGATTAATCATACCCCATTAACAGATATTATCTTAAAAACTGAAATACCACATTTGGATTTAATTCCTTCTCATATTGATCTGGTAGGTGCAGAAATTGAATTAGTGAACTTCCCCAATAGAGAAAATGTTTTGAAAACGCTTTTGGAGCCAGTTAAAGATCAATATGATTTTATCATCATCGATTGTTTACCTTCTCTTGGTTTAATTACCGTAAATGCATTGGTTGCTTCTGACAGTGTAATTGTTCCAGTACAATGTGAATTTTTTGCCTTAGAAGGATTAGGAAAATTATTGAACACTGTTAAAATTGTACAAAGCAGACTAAACCCTGATTTACAAATTGAAGGAATTTTAATGACCATGTATGATGGTAGATTAAGATTAAGCAATCAAGTAGTAAGTGAAGTAAGAAAGCATTTTGATGATATGGTTTTCTCTACTATCATTCATAGAAATACTAGATTAAGTGAAGCCCCAAGTGTTGGAAAGCCTGTGATCTTATATGATGCAGATAGTAAGGGTACCGTGAACTATTTAAACTTAGCTAAAGAAATTTTACAAAAAAATGGCATGACCAATATGAGTAATGCCGAGCGCATAATTGATTAAGACATGAGCAAGAGTACACCAAATAAAGATTTGATTGGCAAAGGCCTTCGTTCCTTATTACAAAATATGGATGCAGAATACAAAAATCCTGCAGGAAGAGTGCAACCTGCTGCCATTGAAAAAGCAGTTGCTACCAATAGAGTGGCTTTGTCAAATATTGTGGTGAATCCAAAAAACCCAAGAAAAGATTTTGATCAAAAAGCATTACAAGAACTAGCGAATTCAATAAAATTACACGATATCATTCAACCCTTAACGCTTTCTGCTTTAAGTGATGGAAAATATCAATTGATTGCTGGTGAAAGAAGATTTCGTGCCGCTAAATTAGCTGGCTTAGTAGATGTGCCAGCATATATTAGACAAGTAAATGATAAAGAATTATTAGAGCTTGCTTTATTAGAGAATTTACAAAGAGTAGATTTAAATGAAATAGAAATTGCATTGAGTTATCAACGCATGATGGACGAATTAAACTATACCCAAGAACAAGTTGCAGAAAGAATGGGTAAAGACAGATCCACTATTGCAAACTATATCCGATTATTAGAATTACCTCCTAGCATTCAAGCTGCAGTAAGAAGTGGAGAATTAAGTGTGAGCTTGGCGAAATTGTTAATTGGAAGAGAAGTTGACAAGCAATTGTTTGTTTTTAAAGAAATCATGGCAAAAGGCTTGACAGTAAGACAAGCTGAAGCATTATTGAAACAAGTTATTCCAAATAAGTCAGGTGCAATAAAATCGAATCCTAACCAATTATCTCCTGTTTATAAAAAATTGGAAGATAAATTATGTGATCATTTTTCTAGCAAGGTGCATTTGCAACATCAAAAAAATGGTAGCGGAAAAATTACTGTAGAATATGCAGACTTGAATGGATTAAACAAGATTTTAGAAGCAATGCAATTAAGCATCAGCTAAGATGAGAGCTTTATTTTCTATAGTCTTATTTTCTTGTTTCCAATTGCCTGTTATTGGACAAGTTAACTCCAACCTTTCAGACTCTATTACAAGTGTTACTGTAAAACATCATATTCCAAGAATAGCCACACAAAGATCTGCCATCCTTCCAGGATGGGGACAGATTTACAATAAGCAATATTGGAAAGTACCATTGGTGTATGGGGTTTTAGCTATTCCAGCTGCAACTTATCAATACAATGCAGACTTATATTCAAAGTCCAAGTTTGCTTACGAAGCAAGATTTAAAGAAGCTAATGGAGACAATTCAGAAGTTTCAAAAATAGATCCTAAACTAAAAAATTTGAGTTTAGCTAGTTTGCAGAGTTATAGAAATATCTTTAGAAAAGACAGAGACTACTCTATTATGTGGTTTATACTTGGATGGGGGTTGAATGTTTTGGATGCAACCGTTTCTGGGCATTTAAAAGAATTTGATATCAATAATGATTTGAGTTTGAAAATACAACCTAGTATTCAACCTCAATGGAGACAAGCAGGATTGAGTTTGCAATTACATTTTAAAAACAATAGTTCTAAATAAAATAGTTGTTATGAAAATAGCATTAATTGGGTATGGTAAAATGGGTAAAGCGATTGAAGAAATTGCATTGCAAAAAGGACATGAAATTGTATTGAAAATTGATATAAGTAATGCTCAAGACTTTACGGCAGAAAATATACAAAAAGCAGATGTGGCAATTGAATTTACAGGACCGCATAGTGCATTTGAAAATATTAAAAAATGTATTGCATTTGGCGTGCCAGTAGTATCTGGATCTACAGGTTGGTTAAACCATTGGAGTGAAATAGAAAAAGCATGTAAAGAAAATAATGGTTGTCTAGTTTATTCAAGTAATTATAGCATTGGCGTGAACTTGTTTTTTGAACTAAACAAATACTTGGCAAAATTAATGGACCCCTATGCAGACTATGATGTTAGTATGACCGAGATACATCATACGGAAAAAAAGGATGCACCTAGTGGTACCGCTATTTCTTTAGCAGAACAAATTTTATCTAATATTGGCAGAAAAGATAATTGGATTAACGACCAAGCAGCAGCACCGAATCAATTACATATTCACTCAGAA
>JALRFB010000057.1 GCA_023256555.1 Sediminibacterium sp.
ACCCATACCCGATGGCTTATCAAAGCTTGCATTGGGATCCAAATTACAAGCAGGATCATTTGCCACTTTCGCCATAAAATAAGCCCATATAGGTAATGCACCATGTGCACCTTGTCCAAAATAGTTATCCGTAAATCGGATATATCTATCATCTGCGCCTACCCATGCACCAGCCAATAATTGTGGTGTATAGCCCATAAACCATAAATCACTATTGTCATTGGTAGTACCAGTTTTACCGGCGATAGATTGTGCATTAATGCCAAAAGAGTACATACTTCTACCAGTTCCTTTTGAAATAACCCCTTGCATCATGCTCACTACTGAATAAGCAGTGACCTCATTGATTACTTTTCTTCTTTGAGGGGAGAAACTTTCTAATACATTTCCATTTTTATCTTCGATTCGATTGATAAAGAAAGGTTGTGCATTATAACCTCCTCCAGGGAACATGGTATATGCTTGTACCATTTCAAATAAAGAAATTTCAGCAGATCCCAATGCAATACTAGGGTAGGCAGGGATCTCCGTTTGAATATTGCATTTCTTTAAATAATCTACAAATTCTTTTGCTGCTTCATTTCCCTTAGGATTAATCTGCTTCATAATATATGCAGAGGCACAGTTTCTAGATTCTGCCAAAGCTTGCGCCATAGGCATAGACATACCAGTACATGATTTTGGTGTATTAGGAACCATGCCGTATCCATCAAAACTTTGTTGCTGGTCTTGTACAATGCTAAAGGGAGTGAATCCTGCTTTTTCTATTGCTAAAGAATACAATAAAGGCTTCATAGTTGAACCCACTTGCCTTTTAGTGTTTTGATTAACGTGGTCATATTTAAAGGTCTTAAAATCTACACCACCTACCCATGCTTTTACTTCCCCTGTAAATGGATCCACCGCTAAGAAGCCAGTTTGCAAAATTTGTTTATGGTATTTTAAAGAATCTAGTGGAGTCATTGTAGTATCAATGAATCTATTCTTATTGTATGCGAAAATGCGCATGTTTACTGGTTCGTCAAAAGATTTTCTAATCTCAGTATCATCAATATCTTCTGCTTTCATTTTCTTCCAACGATCTGTTTGTTTAATAGCTAACTCTAATAAATTATTAAAGTCTTTCCATACAGTTCCATTTTTAATATTATTCTGCTCATTAAATGCTTTTTGCAAATAAGACATATGTCTTGCTACTGCTTCTTCAGCATAGTATTGCATTCTTGGATTAATGGTGGTGTATATTTTTAAACCATCTCTGTATAAATTATAATTATCTCCATTGTTCTTTTTATGCTCTTTACACCATTTTTTCATAAACTCGCCCAAGTTCATTCTAAAGTAGGGGCCAAGTCCGTTGTTCTCATCCAACTTCTTAAAATTAGTAACTACTGGAAGCGCTTTTAATTGTTCAGCTTGTTCCTGGCTAATATATTTTTGTGTAGCCATTCTGTTCAATACCAGGTTTCTTCTTTCTAGAGCTAATTTTGGATTTCTATTTGGATTGTATTTGGTTGGCGCATTGATCATCCCAATTAGCAAAGCAGCTTCTTCAATATTTAATCTATCTGGTTCTTTTTGGAAAAAAGATCTTGAAGCATTACTTACTCCAAATAGATTTTCACTAAAAGGAACAGTATTTAAGTATAAGGTTAGGATTTCTTGTTTAGTAAAATTACGTTCTAGTTTTATTGCAATAATGCTTTCTTTAATTTTTTGGATAACACGTAATAACTTATTCTTTGTGCTCCAGTTATCGGTAAATAAATTCTTTGCGGTTTGCATGGTAATAGTAGACGCACCACCTTGACTACCTAAAAAAGCTACCGCTCTTAATAAGCCTTCTCCATCCACTCCATAGTGATCATAGAATCTTTTATCTTCTGTAGCTACTAAAGCCTGAATTAAATAGGGGCTAAGGTCTCTATATTTAACGCTAATACGATCTTCCAAATAAAATTTTCCCATTGGTGTACCATCTTGGGCATACACCTGGCTGGCTAGAGAAGCGGTTGGGTTTTCAATATCATCTAAATCGGGCATGTCTCCAATCCATCCAAAATTGAGTAATAATAGGAATAACATAAATACCCCAGCAGAAATGAAATACCATTTCCAAAACTTTCTAGTGCGTCCAGTGCTTTGATCAATTTTTTGGCTCACGTAGTTTCATTTAATTATTTATAAATATTTTTCAGCATGAAATCCTTGTACTTCAAAAGGTCTTCATTGCTGGTGATTTGCATGATATTAGTCTTCCCAAAAATAAATATTTCATACTGTTTTGATGGTATAAATGAGATTAATTCTGTTTGAAACCTTGGTTTTATTTTTTGGGTATACTGAATAGATTCTTTTTGATTATCAAAAGGTCCTACCCATACAATATAGGTATTTTCATTAAATTGAACATAAGTTACACTTAATCCTAGTTTTTTGAATTCATCATTGTTTAAATTATCCAAAGCATTCTGAGCCTCTTTAACAAAAACTTCTTTTGATCCTTTGATAATCATGGCCATATAATGGTCTTCTGTGCTATCATTAGTAAATTGAATAGAAGTATTATTCGTTAATGATTGATTGGAATCAATTGTTGATTTTTTATTAATGGATAATGCTGATTTCTTATTTACTTGGTCTTGATTATTAGATGATGTAGCAGTGATGCTTGTTGAATCAATCAATACACTTACGGGAATGATATTCACTAATTGACTTAAATAAGTCTCCGTTTTTTTACGATTTTTTAGTTCTGCTATAATGTTTTTTGCACGCTCTCTTATTAGTTCGTTTTGATTTTGTAAAACAATGGAGTCTAATAAGTTAATGGCTAAACTATCTTTTCTTTGTTGCGCATACATTTTAACCCTAATAAATTGATAGGGGATATTCCATTTGGTTTTTTGGATACTTTGACTAATCAATTCATGCGCATTGGCTAAACTATCCCATCGGCCTATTTTAGATAAAAAATAAGCATTATTGTAATTATTTAAAACCTCTTTGGATTTACTTAATTTATTATTCGCTTCTTTTTGTTTATTGACATAGATGCCGTTAGGAAATTTCTTTTTTACATTTTCAATGATCGCGTCAGATTTTTCTTTTTGATTATCATGAATGTATTGACTGGCAAGATCCAATAAAGCTCTTTCGGTACTTATAGGATCAATATCTCTTTCAATGACTTTTCTATATAGGGAAATGGCCTTTTCAAAATCATTTAATTGTAGTAAAAATGTTTGTGCATTTTTCAATGTTGCTTCATTCCATCTTTTTAATGATTGTTCAAAACCTGTATTGTCACTGATGGGTTGAATATTGTTTAAGTTGATTGTCAAATCTTTTTTAGCACTATCTTTTGCAATATTGGGTGCTAGATTAGATATAGAGATGCTATTGTTCGCATAGGCGATATTGCCACTGGTTTTTCTTCTCCATTGATCCACATTGGGTCTTTCTCCCCATTTTTGAATAAAAATTTGTTTGCCATTAGAAACAGCATTTTTATTTTGGAAATAGAAATCGTTATTTGGTTTATTATTGACACTATTTAGATCAACAATAGGAACAAGATAGTTTTTACTATTTTCTTTTTTATTTTCCGTAAATAATTGCTCAAGCTCTTTATTAGATTGGGACCATCTCTTTAACCAATTATCAAACAAGACTTTCCTAATTTCTTCTGGTTGATGATAAAAGTACAATAAGCTATCTTCTGTTTGCATCGATATATGCTGCTGACTTATTGAAGACATCCATTTTTTTCTTGCTATTATAGATTCGAAATTAGGATTGGTTTTTAAAACTAATGTCAAGCTATCGTATGCCAATTTAGCAATTGGGTAATTTCCCAAGTTGTAATGAATGTTTCCAAGCAATTCAAATGCTTTTTGTCTTTGCTCTAGACTATTACTATTTTTCTTAACTGATTGAATCAGCCAATCGCTTGCTTGTAATGGGTCTTTATTTTGTATAGCTAATTTGGCCATTTCAAAATAGATGATATCTGCAAAGGGGATGTATTTGTCCTTCTTTGTTAGTTTTTCTAATTGTTCAGCAAGTTCTTTCCAATTCGATTTACCTTTTTCTAATTCATATTGAATCATATTAATCTTTGCGTACACGCCAAGAATAGGATTGATTGCTAATTGATTAGCTTTTTGGTACCAAGGGTATGCGGCTGCTTTAAGATTTACTTTGTCATATAATTGTGCAATTAGAAAATACCATCTTGCTTTTGCAAATGCATCTGGAGCATTAGGTAAAGCTTTGATTAAATTATTGGCTGCATTTTCATAGGACTCACTTAAGTAATAACCATAAGCTAATTGTTCATATAAAAACGGATATAATCTTTTAGGAAAAAATGCGTCTGATTTTAATAGTTCTAACAAACTTAAGCCTTCATTAATTTGATCAGTCTCAAAATAATTTCTAGCCTGCCAAATCATGCTTTCATTTCTTATATTCTCATTCTCCCAAATACGGTTTGTTTCTAAAGTAGCAATGCTAAACTTTCCTTTGGTATTTCTAAGATTACTTCCAATAGGCAGATCTGCTCCATTTTCTTTTTCATCAAAGGAGTAATTGATAAATTGAAGAATACTTCCAGCAGTATCAAAATTTTTATGAAATAAATAAGCTTTAGCCATTAATAAATAGGCATCATCTACCCAATTATTTCTAAGATCATGCAATACAATATTTGCGTTTGATCTGTATATGATTGAATCAATACTATATTTTGCAATATCATTCAGGTCGTAATCGTAAAATCCAATTAGTTTAGTATAGTCATCTTGATATTGACTTCTTGCCTTTGTTATAATTTCATTTAATTCTTCCTGACCATTAAAGAAATAATTATACTGCGCAACAGTATTTTGGTATGCTCTTCTACCTAAGGTATATTTCTTATTTAAAAGTCTTTCGTAGGGTAGTGGTTTTTCTATTTCTTTGGGTAAAACATTGTTGGCAGATCTATTGAACTTTGATTTTAATGAGTCTGCTTTGTTAAAAATGAATTTATTGACTTTCTTTTGACTGGAATCTAAAATACTGTTGAACTTTTTAACAATTTTTGAATTATTGACATCTATTAAAGATTTACTAGTGTCTTGTGCCATAGAAGTATTCATTATTCCAATGGAAATCATTAGAATACATAATAAGCCCAATGCTTTATAGGGTATGGTTTTGGTAGCTTTATTCATGAATATAAGACAACTTAAAAATACATTTAATTTGCTTTATTTACCGCAGAAACAGCCATTTTTTGCATTATTGTTTTTATCTTTATAAAGCATTTATAATTATGGCAAAATTTGACATAAATAACACTTTTAAAAGACGTAGTAATACCTATAGATTGGTTATTACTAATGATGATACTTATGATGAAATTTTGGCTTTTAGATTATCAAGAAAGTCTGTTTATATCGCATTTAGTGTTAGTTTTATTTTATTAGTAGGTTTAACCATTGCCTTGATTGCATTCACTCCTTTGAAGTATTATATTCCTGGTTATGGAACCAAGGAAAGTAGGACTGCTTTACAATTATTAAAAATTCGAACTGACTCTTTAGAACAATCTATACATTACAAAGAGCAGTATTTGGAAGGGTTAAAGAAAGTATTATCTGAAGGTAATTCTAAACAACTCGATACTATTCCTTTACAATTACCAGAAGGGCTCCCTTCTAATGATTAAAAAAGACAATTAGACAATAAATGCCATTCAATAGACCTTCTAATTTTCAATGGACAAGATTCGCAGGTTTAGCAAGTCAGTGGGCAATTGCATTAATTGCACTTATGTATTTTGGGAGGTATTTAGATCGAAAACTTTTAAGTGTTGATGCAAAACCCCTATTTATATGGGTTTTGCCATTTTTATTTATTTTATTTTCATTGTTAAGAATTATAAAAGATACAAAAAACAAATAGCATGTCTTTATTTAAGAAAATTCTACCTGTACTAGCTTTATTTGCATTCATCAATGCTATTGGATTATTTTCAATTAATTTTTTTCTTATTAAAGAGGTTAAGATACCCTTTATATTGGTCGTAAATGGGATGTTGTTTGTCCTATCTTTATTGAATTTTAGACGTGTACAACAAATGGATTTGAATAAGCCCAATCAAATGGTACAATCTGTAATGATTGGCACCTTAATTAAAATGATGGTATTTGCAGTGGCGGCTTTAATATATTCTAAGCAACAAAAAGGGCCAGTGGGGTATACTACATTACTCATATCAATGGGATTATACTTAGTGTATACTTATATTGAAATTCGATTGACATTAAAGAAGCAATAATTTATTTTGGCAAAAGTTGAACATCCTTTAGAAGCACTTAGGCAGTTCTTG